>JALHPH010000220.1 GCA_022842565.1 Fimbriimonadaceae bacterium | reverse complement strand
AAAGGCAATGAATCAGGGCTTGTCGGATGCTGAAATCCGCATGGTGGGCGAGGCGCTGGACCGAATGTTCAAGAATCTTCAGGAGCTTGCAGACCCTTCGTGATGCTTTTGGAGGGAGCTTCGCGTCCCATACGATAAGGTGAACGATGATTCGGCTGGTAGGTCTCCAACTCGACACTGAAGCAGGGAGTGAATTTCTCCTGTTGCAGAACCAAGGCTCCATGCGGCAGCACTTGCGCGGCCACGCCGTGGCTGCCGAGAGCGCCTTTGACCAGGGACCCCTTTCCAACGCGTTTCACCTCTTTTCCGAAGACATCTATATCCCCTCCGGTGCCTTTGTGATGCTGCGGTCCGATCACCAAGAGCCGCGCTGGGCGCGCACCCGAGACGGCGCGCTGCTTTTCATCACCGGTATGTCGCGCACCCGTGGGGTGTGGGTGGATTGCCCCGGCGTGCTTCATGTGCTTTGCACTCAGCACAGCCTGAAAGAATCGACCGCGGTTTGCTCCCGTTTAGGCTGACGGGTTGACGAGGCTCATCGCCTTCTCCAAGCCCTCTTCCAACAGGCAGCAAATGCCTTCTTGGGCTCTTTTCAGCATTGATTCCACATCGGGACGCTCGTCGGGCCGGAAGGGTCCTAGCACGTGGTCTACGGATTGGCCAGGCTCAGTCCGACCTACGCCGAGCCTCAATCTGGGATAGTCGCTGCTTTCTAGGGACTGAATGATGGACCGGTGGCCGTTGTGGCCCGCAGGACCGCCCTTTGCTTTCAGCCGCAGCTTACCGGTGGGTAGGTCCATCTCATCGGCAACCACCAGGATGCGGCCCACGGGGATATTAAACGCCGCTTTGATGGAGGCGACCGCGTGTCCGCTGCGATTCATGAACGTCATCGGCTTAACCAAAAGGAGCGGGGTGTCGAAAAGCGTCGTCACCGCGTACTGCGCCTGATACTTGCGCTGGTCTAGCTTGATCCGGTGGTTTTCGGCGAGCTTGTCGATGAGTTCGAAACCGACGTTGTGCCGGGTGCCGCGGTACTCCGGACCGGGATTCCCCAGCCCCACAATCATCCACTCCGGAGGGAGCTCAGGGGTTTGTGGTTTGCGTCGAAACATTGGGAGTTGGAGTGATTCCGGCGAGAGGATCGAGTCGGCCGCCGCTGATCATGCCCAGGATCGCCAATCCCAGAACCACGCGGTAGACGATGAACACAAGGGTCGAGTTCTTCTGCAAGAACTTCATGAGGAACGCAATGCAGAGGTAGCCGGTCACCAGGCTAAACAAGTTCGCTACAATGAGCGGCATCAGCATCTGGCTGAAAACCTCACGGTGGGTGTAGGCGGTATAGACCGCTGCCAAGAAGATGCTGGGCACACTCAGGAGGAAGGAAAACCGCGCGGCAGTGGCACGGTCAAAACCCGCAAAGAGCGCGCCCGTGATGGTGCTTCCAGACCGGCTGCAACCGGGGATGAGCGCCATTGCTTGCCAAAGGCCAACGGTAAGCCCATCACGCCAAGTGACACTTTCTAAACTGCGAGTTTGCTTCCCCATCTTCTCAGCCAAACCGAGCAAAAGCGCCATACCGATGAGTGCGCCCGCTACCCAGCTCAGCGATCGGAAAACAGTTTCGATTTGGTCCTTCAGAGCGAAGCCAAACACTATGATGGGCACTGTGCCGATGACTATGGCCCAACCGATTTTGGCTTCGGGTGGTTGCGCTTCCCCGCCCTTGCCGAGGCTACTGATCCAGGCGGAAAAGACCTTGCTCAGATCTTTCCAAAAGTAGATGAGGACGGCAACGAGCGTCCCGAGCTGGATGTTGGCGGTGAACGCCGCGCCTGGGTCTGGCCATCCCAAAAGCGCCGGCAAGATTCGGATGTGCGCGCTGCTGCTGATCGGGAGGAATTCGGTGAGGCCCTGCAGGATGCCGAAGATGATGGCCTGAATCAGGTCCAAGGCTCGACCTCCGGAGTCTCGAATCCGAGCCGGCCTAGTAGTACCCGCCGGATCCGGTCACTGGCCCTGCCGTCGCCATAGGGGCTGCGCGTGTTCGCCATGGCCGTGTAGGCGTCGGGGTTCGTAAGCAGGGCGAGGGTTTCGCGCGTGATGACCTCGGGATCGGTGCCCACCAGCTTGCTCACGCCTGCCGTGACGCCTTCAGGCCGCTCGGTCGTTTCGCGCAAAACCAGAATCGGTTTGCCAAAGCTGGGGGCCTCTTCTTGCACGCCTCCGCTGTCGGTCAGCACCAGCGTGCAGCGCTTCATGAGCGCGACAAATTCCGGATAGTCGGGCGGATCGACGAGCCGCACTTGAGGATGCTCGCCGAGTTCGGATTGCAGCAACTCGCGCACCATGGGGTTCTTGTGCATCGGCACGATTGCCAGCGCATCCGGCTGGGCAGCGAGGATGTTTCGGAGCGCAGCGGCGATGCCGCGCTGCGGCTCACCCCAGTTCTCGCGCCGGTGCGTCGTCACAAGAAGGAGCGGCCCCTGATGCTCGGGGAACCAGATGTCCTCCGGCACGACCATCCGCAACAGCGCGTCGATGCCGGTGTTGCCAGTCGTCACAGAAATCTCGTCTGGGACGCCTTCCCGGCGCAGGTTCTCGGCTGCTCGCGAGGTGGGCGGAAAATGGACCGAGGTCAAGATGCCCGTCACGCGGCGATTCATCTCTTCCGGAAAGGGATTGGTGAGGCTATCGGTTCGAAGCCCGGCTTCCACGTGCGCAAAAGGAATTCGGCGATAGAACGCCGCAAGGGAAGCAACGAACGTGGTGGTCGTATCGCCCTGGGCGACGACCCATTGCGGCTGGCGCTCGGCCAGCACAGCATCGATTCCCTCGATAGCGCGACTCGTGACCTGGGCCAGCGTTTGCCCGTGGGTCATGATCCCAAGATCGACATCGGCGCGCATTCCGAAGGCCGCGAGCGCTTGATCGAGCATTTCTCGGTGCTGCCCGGTCGAGACGAGGACCGTATCGACGAGGTCACTGAACTGCCGCAACGCCAGCACCACCGGCGCCATCTTGATGGTGTCGGGGCGGGTGCCGCACACGCAAACGATTGTCGGCTTAGGCACCGCGCCTCACAGCCAGAATCACAAGAAGGGTCGAAAGCACGATGGCGACACTATAGAGCGCAAGAGCCGCTTGGCGCTGATCGAGTCCGCGCCCGAGGAGGGTGTGGTGAACGTGGCGCTTGTCGGCCTGCGTGATGGGGACGCCCGCTCGCCAGCGCCGGATGACCACAAAAGCCGCATCAAAAAGCGGCACGCCAAACACCAAAAGCGGCACGATGAGAGAGACTGTTGCGGCGGTTTTCATCGCTCCCACCACACTTAAGGTGGCTAAAACGAAGCCCAAAAGATAGGCCCCTCCGGTTCCCATGATGATGCGGGAAGGGTGATAGTTGTGGCGCAGGAAACCGAGCGACGCCCCCGCGACCGCAGCAGCGATTTGACCCACACGAGGCTGCTCCCCGATCGACGCAAGCACGCAGATTGTCAGCGCGGAGATAAA
>JALHPH010000219.1 GCA_022842565.1 Fimbriimonadaceae bacterium | reverse complement strand
TTTACCAAGTCGATACGCCGCAGTACATTCCCGAAGTCCACTTGCGCCCTCGAAATGACGGTCGTCACGATAAAGAACACGGAGATGCCCAAGAACGGCAAACTGATCACGTCTTCAATTCGCCGGCCCGAACGTGTGCGCTCGGCGGGAACCAGCAACTGGACGATGATCGGTGTCAGCGCAATCAAGGCCGGAATCAAGAACTGAAAAAAGATCCGGGTCCGCAAGTTGAGGATGACTTCACGCCAGAGAGGGCTCCAGATGCCCTGCCACCGCAGTCGCATCACCCACTTCAGTTTGCCGCCGCGCAGCCTGCCAGACTTCGCTTGTGAGGCAAGAATCTTCTGCGAGTCGCCCGACCGAACGGATTCCATGAGATCGCCAAAGAGCGCAGCACGAGAAGCTGCCACCTCATAGAGTTTCCCGCTCTGGCTGAGCGAGAACTGTATGCCCGCGCCAACCATCGCGAGCAAACTCAGCCCTCCAACCACTGCAAGCATTGTTTGTCCATTAAGGGGCGAGATAACCACCCACGTGGCGAACTCAGCTGGAAAGGTGATGACCCGGAGCGGAGACTCACGAATGATCGCTGCCGCACGCCATGGGTCATCTTGGTTCAGCCAGACCAGCCAACCGCCCCACATCACGACCCCAACAACTGCGCTCCCAGTAATCCATCCATACCAAAACTTGAACTTCATCATGCCAGTAGTGTTTTGGCTGAGGAAAAGGGTGACACCGTACGAGAACACTACAGCCAGTGCTGCAATGCAAAGGTAAGAAAGCGTCAGCAGGTTGAACGCCAGGAACGTACCAACGGGGCCAGCGTTCTCGCTGACAATCTGCCCTACGGAGCCAATCCTGCGAATTCCAATCAACGCCCCGACCAATGGCAGAAGCAGCCAGGTCAAAGTGTCGCGCAACATCCGGAGCCCAAGGATTTTCCGAGAAGCAACAGGAGTCGGAAAGAGCACGTCAAGGTCCGCGGGACCCATCAGAACAGCCCGCGAACCCAAGCTGGGAATCTGGACCAAAACCAAGATCGAGAACACGATAAACAGCGCTGACTCAATCTGAACGACATTCAGCTCGGGTAGCTGTGAGATTGCCTGGTTGCTACCCACGTTCGGAAAGAAGAGGAACCGAAGGGGCCCAAGGAACCAAAAAGCACCAAGCGCCAACACACCCAGCAACCGCCTCGGGCTCCGCAACGCTCGCATCAAGCCGTTAATCGTCTGCCGCCACCACAGAAAGAGAATCGGTTTCATGCTGGCGGTTGGGTCAACTCCAAGAACAACTCTTCCAGAGTCGCGTGCTCACGCTCAAAAACAGCTCGGAGTTCGATCAAAGTCCCCTCGAACAGCTTCTTGCCCTTTGCGATAAATAGTACGCGGTCGCAGAGCCGCTCGGCCGTATCTAGCAAGTGAGTGCTGACCAAGATCGTCGCACCCTGCTGTTTGCGATCCTGCATCAGCGCCTTCATCTCGGCCACGCCTGCCGGGTCGATACCAATTACCGGTTCATCAAAAAGGAAGATGTTCGCGTTGTGGACCATCGCACACGCCACGCTCAGCTTTTGACGCATGCCTTTGCTCAGCGTCGCCACGAGCTCTTCGCGCTTGTCCGCGAGGTCAAACCGCTCCAGAAGTGCTTCCCCAGATCGGTCATATTCATCCAACTTTTCATAGCACATCGCCACAAATCGAAGGTGCTCTTCCACGGTCAGAAGCTCATAGAGCGACGGAACCTCGGGAACATAGGCCAGCCCAGCTTTGGCTTGCGTCGCATTACGAGTGATGTCAAAACCGTTAAGAAGAACGTGACCAAAAGTCGGCTGCAAAATCCCAGCGCAGCACCTCAGAGCAGTCGTTTTTCCCGCGCCGTTCGGACCCAAAAGCCCCAAAATCTCGCCCGGACGAGCCTCAAAGCTCAGCTCATCCACGGCGCGATGCCAAACCTTTTTGGCTCTGTAATCCTTGCACAAACGATCCACAACTAACATCGGGTCCCCCTACGATACCAAAGCCGAGTGCGAGCAAGGGTGTATCATGCGGGGATGCTGCGGGTAGCACAAGTGGCGGATCAACTCCGCAATGAAGTAGCGAAAGCCATTGTCGGACAACAGAGCGTCGTCGACCAAGTGCTCACGGCGTTCCTGGCCAATGGTCACGTGCTTTTGGAGGGTGTCCCCGGCGTCGCCAAAACGCTCCTCGTGCGCGCCGTGAGCCATGCGCTTTCGCTCGAATTCACGCGCATCCAGTTCACGCCCGACCTGATGCCCAGCGACGTCATCGGAACCAACGTTTTCGACCCCAGAACCATTGATTTTGTCCTACGCACCGGCCCGATCTTCACCCAAGTTCTTCTGGCGGACGAAATCAACCGAACCCCGCCCAAGACGCAGTCCGCTCTGTTGGAAGCGATGGAAGAGCGACAAGCCACCATCGACGGCGAGCGGCGCATCTTGCCCGAACCGTTCCTAGTCTTCGCGACCCAAAACCCCCTGGAATTCGAGGGCACCTACCCGCTCCCCGAGGCACAGCTCGACCGCTTCCTCATGAAGGTTCTCGTCGATTACCCCGAGCCGCAAGCCGAAATGGAGGTGCTGCGGCGCTTTGGGGCAGGCTTCCGTGCGCAAAAGCTGGAGCAGGTCGGCATTGAGCAAGTCATCGACTTGGAGGGTCTGCGCGCCCTTCGCGCCGAAGTGGACGCCGTCCGGATGGATGAGCCCATCTTGGAATACATTTATCAGTTGGTCGCCAGGACCCGCGACGCCCATGAAATCCAAGTGGGCGCCTCCCCGCGTGCCGGGCTGGCGCTGATGAGTTGTGCAAAAGCCGCCGCCGCCATGCGCGGGCTCGATTTCGCCACCCCGGATGACGTGAAGCAGTTCGCCATGCCGGTTCTGCGGCACCGCGTGCTGCTGCGCGCCGACATCGATACCCAAGGATTCACGGTGGATGAAGTCCTGAACGATTTGATCGAAAGCCAGCCCGTCCCGCGATGAGGCACTTGGTCCTCTGGCGACGCCAGGGCAGCGAGGAGGCCGTCTGGGCCGCCCAGACCATCGCCGCGCTCCGTCAGCAGGGGCTGGATGTGGTCGGCGAGCCCTGCGAAACTTGGATGCCGCCCCAAACCCAGGGCGTCTCCCGCGAGCTTAATCAAAGATTGGATTGGCTTTGCCGCGGATTCGGCATCGTCCACGCCTTTGGCCCGCGCGTGGTGTGCGCTTGCGCCGCCGCATTCGCAAGCAACCGCCCCTGGATAGCGTCGCTGCTCGAGGATCCCGCTCCCTATGCTGCATGGTTACGCCTGGCTTCGGCGGTGGCCGCCCCCACCGCCGCACTGCGACCGCAGCACCGCCTGGCACGCGTAATCGCCCCACCTTGGCTTCCGGAACCGCTGCAAGAAGGGGCGCGCGAACCTGGTGTGCGCCAAGTCGGTCTGCTGACCGAGCACCTGAGCGGTGACGAAGTCTTCGCCGTGAAATCCGCGATGCAGCGAGCGGCGACAGTCTTGCCGACCG
>JALHPH010000218.1 GCA_022842565.1 Fimbriimonadaceae bacterium | reverse complement strand
TCCGCATTTGTTTGAGAGCGCGCATTCCCGCTGGCGAGAACTTCGCGAGTTCACCCAGCGTGTTCCGAATGGAGACGGAGCCGTATTCGCGCACCGGAATCAGGAGGCCAAGCGAGAGCACGCGCAGCCCCATGGTGATATAGAAAACAGTGAAGTACGCCTGCTCAACTGGCATCGCGCCGCGCAGCCAGACCATGCAAGCCGCACCCAGCATGGGTCCGATGGCCCCCATCAGAGATTGGAGCGCGAGGCCAGCGCCAATGTAGTTGGGTCGGTCCTCCTCGCGGGCGGTGGCGAGAAGCAAGTTGTACTGGGTTAGCGCCACGCCCGACCAGCTTGCGCCCGTGAAAATGTGGCCGACGCCCAGCAGGAGTCCGTTGAAGAGGTCCTCGCCCGGTCGCAAGAAGACCCACTGCAGCGGGGTGACGGCGATGCCGACCATCGCCATCGCCAGCAGGGGCTTATTGCCGTACTTGTCGGCCAGAAAGCCCCACATTTTGCTGGCCATGACATTGCCGAGGGCGTGGCAAATTGCCGCGACCTGGAAAAGCGTCATCGACATCTCGATGGACTCGAACGCAAACGCGGCAAAGAGATTGCCGGCAAATGACTGAGCGACAATGAAGAACGTGAAAAAGGTGAGGACGCGCCGGAAGTCCTTATCGCGGAAAGGCGCACTCATGGCGGTGATCGCCGCGCGGAGCGAAGTCTGCAGCGGGTTGGGCCGCGGCAGATCGGTCATTTTGTTGAAGTAGTACTGACTGACTAGCGACAAAACCACGCCAAGGCCGCAAGTGATGCTGAATCCAAGATCCTGCTGACCGGTGCGCTTGAAGTAGTCGGTCAGCACACCACCCAGCATGGCCACGGTGCCGCCGACCACCGCCATCATTGCGTTTCGGCGGCTGAAGAACCAGCCGCGCGAGTTGGACGGGATCATCTCGGCGAGCCAGTCGTTGTAGATTGGCCCCACCAGTTGCACCGACGCGGCTGCCATGCCGATGCTGAGCAGCATCACCATCAGCTTCACGTCCGTCGGAACGGGCATGAACGGAACGATGATGAGCGGGATGTGCAGCAAACGCCAGATCAAACCGCCTGGCAGCACGTAGGGCCGAAAGCTCTTGAACCGACGCCCCCAGATCGCGCCCGGAATTTGCAGCAAGCCCAAAAAGGCGGGCAAGGCCGCGAAAAGGCCGATCCAGAGGTCGCTACCGTTCAGGTGCTTGACAAAGCTGACGAGAAAGCCGCCGCTGACCAACGTGGCGAACGCAGCCGCGAACGCCCCATCAAGGTTGGCGTAGCGCAGGGTTCGGAGGTGCTCCAGTCGACTCACCGGAGCGGGCGTACTCACAGGTGAATTATTGCTGAACTAGCCGGGGCAGCGCGTTGGCTACTCGCCGAATTCGGCCCAGGAATTGGGGGTTTCCCAGAGCCGGACGCGCTCGAGGGTCACGCGACCCGCCTGGATTTTGTAAACCGCCCCCGATTTCGCCGTTCCTTCCCAGCCCTTCTTCAGCAGATCAGCCACCATCTCGAAGATGTCGCGTGCCATCACTTCGGTCGTGGGATCCTGGTCTTCGTAGATCACCACTCCGTCCGGATAGAGCTTCGAAAGCATCGGCATGAGGGGATCGCTCGAATTGATCGCCATACTGTGATCAAAAATATCGATCTGCTCCTGCACCGCCATTTTGAGCGCTTTGAAGTCGATGAGCATGTCGTTTTCGTCCAGCGACGTCGCCCGGACGACGACCTCAATCTGGCGTGTGTGGCCGTGCGGATGCCGGCAGCGCTCGGGGTGCTTGCTCAGCATATGGCCCGATTCCACCGTGAAAACCCGACAAAGACGATAAGTTGCCATGCGTTTCACCATGGAACCCTAAACCGCCTTTGTCACGCAACCCTAAATGGTGCCGCGTAGGGGCGGTGGGGCCTCTTGTTCGGGCGGCGGCTGGCTGCCGGTTCGAGGAATGTCGTCGTCTTCGTCGGTGACCACCACACCCTCTCCATCAATAATGGAATAGCTCTCTGTGCCCTCTTTAGTGCTCAGCGTGGCGGAGGTAGCCATCAGATCGTCGCCGAGCGAGGTCATGAGGCGGACGGTCTTTCGGTTCGGCGAACTCTTCAGCACCAGGCTATCAAGCTCGCCGTTCCAATCGGCAACGGTGGCCCAAACGTGACGCCAGCGCCCTTCGGTGAGCTCCTGTCGGGCCTGGGGATTGCCGGTCGCGACGGCGCGCCGCGACCCTTCGGCGTACCAATACTCAACCCGGTTGGCGGTTAGAGTCGCAGGGAACTTCCTGCGATTGTCCAAGCGGCGCAGTTCTTCGTCCCGTTGACGGTCGGTTACGGGAGGCGGCGCGGTCGGTCGGTCCTTGGCGATTTCGTCGGGCACGATCGGCCGCATCGGCTGCAAAGTGGTGACCTCCAGCTTCTTTTCGCTCTCAGGCTTGAGGATCATGGTAACGCTGCCCTCCAGCACGGCCCTGCGTTCTTTTCGGTAGAGCGTTACTTTGCTCGCTAGGAGATTAGCTTCGGCGCTGTAGTAGCGCACATTGCCGGTCGCAACAAAAACATCGGTCTTGCGATCCCAATCGCCCTTGGCCGCGATGATCGTGATTTCGCCGTCGGTGGCTTCCGGCCGTGTGTATTCGATGCGGGCGTCATCCAATGCGATGAAGGTGGCTGCCTTGACGTTCCAGCGGCGTGGAGGACCAGGGACGGTCGGGGCTTGGGCAACACCGGTCCAGCTAATGGAGACGCCGGTGTACCGCTTCGCGCGCATGTCCGCCCTAAACCGTTGCGCGGTCAGATCTCCGCCCCAAAGTTTGCCCGTTACCGGATTGGGCAACACCAACATCTGGCTGGGCGCATCCCAGTTCAGCTCCTTGGACTTTAGCTGCCAATCTTTGTGGATCGCCGAAATGGTCTCCTTGGCGTAGAGCTTTTTGGCGTAGTCGTCCCAATCAGCGCTTCCGGCCCAGTACTTCAGGATGGTTTTGCCGTCCTGCATGATCAAGCCGTCCTGGATACCCTTGGCCCGGACCACACGGCGGTCGCGGCTTACGGAGAAATCGGTTACGGTGGCTTGGTGAACCAGCTTGCCCTTGTCGTAATGACGCAGGGTGAGGTCGCGCATCTCGATAGAGCGCTCGTCTTCCTTGGCCGTGGCTTCGGCTCTTAAGTCGGCGAGCGGGTCTTGACGCATGAGGTCAAGGAGTGCTCGACCAGCGAACACCCCTGTGACCCCCAAGAGCGAAAGCCCGAGGCCGAGAATCAAGAACCGTTTAAGGGAGCGCCACATCTCGACGAATCACCTGAGTTGGAGACGTCAGCGTGATGTTAAAAGTGGTGGCGTTTGTGGGCGAAGCGGGCCGAAACGCCCGGACCTCGTAGGTTCCGACTGGGAGCCAGAATCCGTAGCGCGCATCTGCTCCGACCGTGAACCTCCTTACCAACGTGGTGCCTCTGCGCACTTCGATGATCGCTCCGTTTGCGCTGGCATTGGGGGTGACGCTGCCCTCAAGGGTCGCCGGAG
>JALHPH010000217.1 GCA_022842565.1 Fimbriimonadaceae bacterium | reverse complement strand
TTCTTTCTTTGGCGCTCGGTTCGGCAGCGGTCAGCCCTCTCCAGATGGCTGAGGCGTATACGGTTTTCCAAAACTGGGGTCAACGGCGGGTAAAGCCGTTCGCCATCAAACGCGTGATCGATCCGAACGGCAAGGTTGTGTACTCGCATACAGAAGGCGACAACGTCGTTACGCTGAGCCAGATGCCGAGCGGCCCGTTCGAGGACATCAATCAATGCATGCGCGCTGTGGTCACCCGTGGTACCGCCAGCAACTTCGCGAGCGGCGTCCGAAATGCGCGAGGCAAAACCGGCACCACCAACGACAACCGCGACGCGTGGTTCTGCGGCTACACCAATAGCTATGTAGGAATCGGTTGGGTGTCTGGTGAATACACCGACGACAACGGACGAACCCGCTACCAATCGATGTCGGACAGCGTGATGGGCGGCACCGTTACGGTGCGCATGTGGCGCGACATCGTGCTGGAGGCCCAACGCCTTCGCAAGGAGGATAAGATTTCTGGCCTTGGTCTCGCTTCCACCGGGTTCGAGAACGACTACATCGACGAACCATCCGAGCCCAGCCCCTCTGGCAGGCGCGATGAAATAGAAGCTTCGCCCGATGACACGACTCCCCGCGTCGATGACGCCCCGAGGCAAGAGGATCAGCCTGTGGAAACCCCGCCAGTCGAGGAGCCTCCGACACCCGAGCCCGATCCGCCAGTTTCTGAGCCGCCACCCGCTCTGCCCGAAGGTGCAGGACTGCCGGAGGGTGCCGGGGACCCACCTCCTGACGGCCCTGACTAGTCACTAAGACGAAACGATGTCGGCGATCATCCACCAAGAACGCGAGCTTCGAATCGAGCCCCGCCACTGGGTCTTTCCTGGTGTGGTCGTGGTCGTCCTTGCAAGCTTTTTGGCCCGTGCATGGTATCTCCAAATTGTTGAGAGTGACCGACTTCGCGAAGAGGCGCAAACGATCCGCACCGCGACCGTCAAGCAGCTCGCGCCGCGCGGTTTGATTTTTGATCGTAACGGGCGTTTGCTGGCGGGAGTTCGCAACCAGATTGTCGTGACCGCTATTCCAAACGAAGTTAGGAGGCATCCTGAGTCGCTCGATCGGCTGAGCACGATTCTGGGCACCCCCAAAACTGAGCTGGAAAAAGCGCTGAGCGAGGGCAATTGGCGACCCACGGTTCCGACGCCTATCTATTCCAAAACTACTCTTGTCCAAGCGACCCGCATTGCCGAATCGACCGAGATGCCTGGAATCTCGGTGATCAACACTCCAATGCGCAGCTATACCGACACCAAGCACCTTTCGCATGTGCTCGGCTACGTCTGGACCGCGAATGAGCGCGATGTCGAGCGCCTGCGTAAAGAGGGCATTGAACCGCCGCCCTTTGTGGGCAAAATCGGGCTGGAGCGCTTCCACGATATGGCGCTGATGGGCGAGCAGGGAGTTGACCGGATGGCCATGGGCCGCGGCGATGTGCCGCTTCGCACCGTGGAATCGAGCAACGCAACGCCGGGACGCCGAATGGTGCTTGGCATTGATGGCGATCTTCAAGAGTTTGCCTATCGCCGTTTGAACGGCATGGACGGCAGCGTGGTGGCCCTGGATCCCAAGACTTTTGAGGTCATCACGCTAGTGAATTCACCGACTTACGACGTCGCGCCGTTCCTGCGTGGGATTTCGCAACGGGAGTACGCCTCGCTGGAGAACGACCCGGATCGGCCGATGATCAATCGCGCGATTTACACGCCGACTGCTCCCGGCTCGACTTTTAAGATCGTTACCGCACTGGCGGGGGAGATTTCCGGGCATTCGCCGCATCAGTTCACAACCGTTTGTCGCGGTGGATATCGCGTCGGGAACCGCTTCGTCCGGTGCATGGGTCATCACGGTTCGATTGGGTTCGAACGGGCGATGGCTAAGTCGTGCAATGCGTTTTTTATCGCGCTCGGGATGCGGGCTGGGGAGGATAACTTGCGCAAGGCATGCCTGCAACTCGGCTTGGGCGACCGCACCGGCATCGACATCACCGGGGAGATGCGCGGAGTGGTGCCGACGCGCGAGTGGATTCAGAAAGTGAGCCGGGACGGCTCGTACGTCTGGTATCCCGGCGACACCGCGAATTTTTCCATTGGCCAGGGCTATGTGGCCGCGACGCCGCTCCAGATGGCCGTCATGATGGCGACTGTCGCCAATGACGGAAAGCGACTGAAGCCCCATGTCGCCCGCTCCCTTTCAGACGAAGCGGGGAAAATGCGCTACGTCACAACTGAGAAGGTGCTGCAAGTGGAGGCACGTCCCGAGTTTTGGACTTCGATGCACTCGGCAATCGCCGCGGTGATGAGCGGTGGAACGGCGGCGCGTGCTGGGCATATTCCTGGCCTAGTCTGGGCAGGGAAGACCGGTAGCGCTGAGCGCGCGGGCCAGTCCAAAACGGATAGCTGGTTTGTGGGCTACGCCCCAGCTGTCAATCCGAAAATTGCCATCGCCGTGCGTGTGAGCGGGGCAGGGCACGGCAGCGAAGTGGCTGTACCGATCGCCCGCGACATCGTGGCGAAGTACCTTAGGATGGGTGCCTATGCTCCGCCAAGTTCGGAGAGCAATCCATCGAACTTGGCTTCTGCCGCGCCTGCGCGGGTTCGCTCTTCGGCGCTTTGAGCGCGCGATTTCAGTTCTCCGGCCGCATTCTTGGCCCACCCGAGCTTTCGCCTGACTGAATCCGGGTCCTCGCCCGGGTAAAGCCCCTGGCCCGTCTTCAGGACCGGCATCGACAGTGTCACGGTGGTATTGGCGTAGTTTAACCAAATGGTGAGTGCATCGCTGAGGAGTTTGACCTGCATCGCTGCATCGACTTGGCCCGATAACGCAAACCGCGTTCTTGCTTCGGCGATTTCGGTCGGGACGATCTCCGGGATCGCGCGGACCTGCACGTAGGGCGAAGCCTCTGCCTCAAACATTCGGTTAAGGGTCTTCTCGGCTTCCTCGACCATCTCGGCATCAAGTTGCAGCGCAAGGCGAAGCAGAAGCCCAGGGAGATTGAAAGGATCCCGGCGATCCAGCATCTGCAAAGTTCTCAAGGCATCGGACTGCTCGCCGCTCGCCGCATGGATGCGGGCCAATGTACGAATGTTCTGGGTGTTCGGCTCCAACTCGACCAGCCGAGTAGACCATCGCTTGCCTTCTGCGGCGTCATTTGCGACAATTCCAAGAATACGTGGCGCTTCCGGGTTGCTCGGAGCAATACCGGCCAGTTGCTGCGCGGCGGAGCGCGCCGTTGCCACGTCGCCAGCCATTAGCGCTGCGCGAGCCTGGTTCTCCAGTCCATCGACCCACATCATGTACGCCAATCCAATCGCTGCAATCCAGCAAGGGAAGAGCACGGAGGCCTTTCGTGGCATGGTCGCCAGAATCTCGGGAGAGGAGCCATCGCTCGCGAGCTGAAGCGCCAGACCCATGAGCACGAAAAAGCTGACTCCGATGCCGTAGTGCCACCAGTCGCTATCAATGAAGTTATGCGCTCCGACCGCCGCGACCGAGCCAATGATGCCAGCCAGCAGAAGCTGTCGG
>JALHPH010000216.1 GCA_022842565.1 Fimbriimonadaceae bacterium | reverse complement strand
GTGCTCCTGCACCATGCGAACGGCGCGTTCGCGGACCTCGGGTGAGAACTTGTTTGACTTCTTGCTCATGGCTCAATCCTCTCAGAGAGTTGAGCCTCCTCAAAACCCGGGGCGGTTCACAGCTCGAATTCTGGCCGGACCGCTCAAGTAGCTTTCATAGAAAAACTTGACGCAGCCGATGGTGAATTCCGCAAGGGCCGCCCAGTCGGCGGCGTCGCAATCGGCTTCCTCCTCCTTCCACAGTTGATGAACAACTTGATTGCGGAGGGCGTAGAACTTGTCCCCGAACTTGGTCACTGCAGCACGGACCTGTTCAGTTTCGGCGGATTGAAGGGCGGGGGTCAGCGACCGGAACGGCTTGCACTGCGCAGCTAGGCTTTGAAAGGACACCAAGTAGCGCCGCGAGTACTCTTCGAACAGCCGCTCCAACGAATCTCGCTCGACCCGTTTCCACCGAAGCTGCGAATAGCAGGCGCGGGCCAACTCAATCAAGTCCAATTCGCCTTCGGCCTTGTCCAGCCCAAGCGAGCCTGCTAGAGCCTTCACGCGCGGGAGCACGAACACGAATTCGAGCGTGCGATACAACTCCAAGAAGGCGTGACGCGGAATAGGGCTCGAAAGCGCCGTGAACAGGTTGTCGTCGAGCAAGTGCGACCTCTCTTGCAAGAAGATCTCACGGATGCAGTCGATCGTTTTCTGGCTGAGGCCCGCTGCGGTGGTCAGAGGACGATGATGGGTGAGGATGAAGTTGGCAACATGCCTGCTCGCGCCAGGCTTTGATGGACGAACAATCTGCTCATCTCTAATCCGAAAGACCGAAAACTCTTCGATGGCGCCGCGAAGCACCGCGAAATCCACTCCGTTGCCTTGGCTTGCTGGAAAGGCGATGTGCTCTTCGACCCACTCCGGCGACTGTGAGCGAGGTTTGAGCTTCAATTGGTCGATCAAAAAAAGGCCAACCGCGCCTCCGAACTCGACCAACTCGATGGGACCATCGCCGGCGCCGAGCAAATCTGCCGCGTCGCTTTCCGAAAGGCTCATTTTTAGTGCAACGCAATACTTGTCAGCTATCGAAAAATCGAAGGCCGAAATCCCACCAGCAGCCGTCCACGTGGCGCCTTTAACCAGCGATTTGAGTTCCTGAACCTCAGCCCGAATATCACTTGGTGGAGCAATCTTGCCACTGACCGCCACTCCCTTTATGTCCACAAACTTGGCAAGGGCCCTGGCTTCGAGCTTTTCAATGTCGGTGGTCATTTGTATGCAGACCAACACGGAGTCAGGCTTTGCAACTGGTCGGCGTCCTTGAACATGAGCTCGAAGGCCCTGAAGAAAAATTCACGTTCGTACTCGCCGATCCGCCCCGACCTCGCAGAGATTTTCTCGTTGAGGGTCGCGTAGTCGACGAATTCCGTCGACATCTTTTCGACCACAACTTGGATGGCCGCCTTCAGGCTCTCTAGCTTGGGGCGCATTTCCGAGAAGGTGAAGGCGTAGCCAGGCTTGCCGAGAAGATACTGGGCGGCGGCGGCCGCGAAGCCTATGCTCGCTGGCGCGCTCGTGAAGATATCGCGGCCTTCTTTGAAACGTGCCGAGTCGGTCACTAAATCCTCGGGGCAGGCCGTCTTAGCAAAAGCCTTGTCGAGGCCCGCCAGCAACTTCATCGTCTCGATGAATACCGGGAGCGTGTCTTGATTGGCCGTGGCTTCGGTAGCGTCCATGCGCGCGAAGTCCTCCGCCACCTTTTCTTTGAGCTCGATGTGCGGCTTGCGCGAGGTGAATGCCAAAAAGAGCTCCACGATCCGCGTAGAGCGATATTGGCCCGCGCCGCTGCGGCGCTCCTTGGCGTCGATGTCGAAGACCGAAATTTCGGTGGCGCCCTTTTCGATCTCTAGCAGCACTTGTTTATAGATAGTCTCCAGCTGCCGCTTGATGTCCCACGGCACTTGACCTGTGTTGAGCACCAGCATGCGATAGACAAGGCTGTCTAAGCTTTTGGCTAACCAAAGATCGACGCGGATCTTCGTGCCGCCGATGTTTGAATCACGCATTGCGGCCTCGAGGGCTGTGGTGCGCTGCATGCCGTCGATGATCGACAAGCGGCTCTTGTCAATTGATCTCACTAGCTGCGCGAAGCCCTCATTCGACTCCACTTTGGCAGCGGCCTCAAACGTTTCATCCCCTACCACGGCGCCTAGGACAATCGGAGGCAACAGCGCTCCGTTCTTGATGTCCTCGACCATGCGCTTCCGGATGTTAATGCCCGTCTTAGTCTTCAACGGCGCGCGCTGGCCCTCGATGCCCCCGGTATCCCGGTAAACAGCTTCCACCAAGGACAGATATTCAGCGGCGTCTAGTTGTCCCATCCCGGACAAGCAGTTGACACGCTCGTCTTTCAAAAAAGTGTTAGCCATAGAAACCTAAGTTGGCCGCGGTGGCCGAGGCGACGACACCGAAGCACTGCGAATCGGTTTTCGATTCGAAATCTTGTGAAGGATAGCTCCCTTTTCGAGCTTTGGGCCGCGGCGAGGAACGCGAAGTGGCTAAGGACGGTATCGGAAATGGCGAATGCTGATTTTCGCTTCCGCTGGACCAAGCGGCCGCAACTTGGCGGGATAGTTGATCGGCCACGCGATCGGCGCGCATCTCGCATTGAACGGACCGGTCAGGAGCCCCTCGTATCGGTCGAAAACCCGGGGAAGCATCAGCTCGGAGGCCTCAACCTTCTCGTCGACTCGTAACCGGTCCGCGACGTGCTTTTGGGCCGCCTGCAGGCGGCCAGGACCCTGCCCCGCGCGTCCGCTACCCAGAGTGGCTTCTCGCCGCCCTCACGACTGACGGCGAGCCCTACATGGATCTTCATGCGATTGCCGGCCACTACTTGTCGACAAAATAGTAGCCGACAGTTCGCGCACCCTTACTGCCGGCGTGCTAAACGCTCAAGGGCGATCTGCCGCATGAAGCGCACGAGGATGTTCGCGCCCTATGTCACGCAGGCGAAGTTCCGTGCACAGATGTTGCGAGATCGGCGGCGCCAAGCGCCTTGCCGTGTTTCAGGTCGCCCGACGCGACCGATCAAGGGCCTGAATTTAGTTTTAGCTCATCATCAGCGACCGGCAGTTGCACGCTGCAGAGTGGGTGTTCACCGATCGAGTCGAATGGCCGCTAGGGGGGCAATCACTTTCTTCGGGCCACGCCGAGGCAACTGACCGCTATCAGCCTTCACTTGACCTTGGTCACGAACCAGTGAACTGCCGCTTCTGGCCGATACCCATCAAGATGGGATCGCCAGATGCTTACGTCTAGACTTTTCGACCGGGGACAACAGAGGGACAGAGACGGTGCAAAGCGGTGCAATCCGGGGACACTCAGGGGGCAGTGAGATTAAAAAATGCCCCCGAATTGCCTGACTAAGTTAGTGGGTTGTAACTTGTAAGCTATTAATTTGTTTGGGATTTTTGGCCTGCCCGGAGGGACTCGAACCCCCGACCTGCTGCTTAGAAGGCAGCTGCTCTATCCGGTTGAGCTACGGGCAGACAGATAACCGGCAGCACATAGAAGAAAGGCCCACAGAGTGG
>JALHPH010000215.1 GCA_022842565.1 Fimbriimonadaceae bacterium | reverse complement strand
AATGTCGGGCGCTAAGTTTGGCACCGACGCCTACCGAGCCGAACGGTTCCCTCGCTCCAATTCGGTGGGTCGTGGCGTCATCGGAGTCCATGCGACGATCAACTTTGACAAGAATCCGCGCACCGAAATGTGGAGCGACGGATACCGGGGTGGCATCACTTTTGGCAAAGCCGCAAATGGCTCCCAGCCCGGATATGTGGAACTGCAGCTGCCGGACGGAAGCACCCTTAAAGGCAGCTTCGTCGCCAAAATCGAGAAGTATTAAATCTCACCAATCTGCAACGAAAAACAGGTGCAGCACCGAATGGGCGCTGCACCTGTTGGTTTTGACTTCCCCGCTTAGCGTGGCATGCGTGGGAACTCAGGAGTCTTGAAGCGGCGGCCACCCTTGGCCATTTCCTTCTTGATCTCCTCAATCGCTCTCTCAAGTTGAGGGTCTTGACCCTTCGCAACTAGGTCGGGCCGAGCGTCAATGTCGATATCCGGATCCACGCCGGTGTTCTCAGCGATCCACTGGCCCTTTGCGGGGTCATAGATACCGAAACCTGGCGAGGTGACGTTGCCGCCATCCACGAGCGAAACGCCGCCCTGGATGCCGACCAAGCCGCCCCAAGTTCGCTTGCCGATGATCTTGCCAAGACCTTGATTCTTGAAGAGCCAAGGCAGCATGTCTCCGCCCGAACCGGCGTACTCATTGACGAGCATGACCTTCGGACCTTCCAGCGCACCAACCGGGAACGCAATGTCCTTAAAGTCGCGGTTCTTCATTTTTGCGACGACCTGGCGCTGCAGGAGCTCGACAAAGAAGGTCGGAATGAATCCGCCACCGTTGAATCGCTCATCAATGATCCATGCTTCCTTATCCATCTGGCTGTAGTAGCCCTTGATGAACTCGATCATTCCGTCGAAGCTGGTGTCGGGAACGTGCAGGTAGCCGACTCGGCCATTGGTGGCGTCCGCAACTTTCTTGCGGTTGTCCTCAACCCAAGTGATGTACCGGAGCTCTTGCTCGTTGCTGATAGGTTGGACGGTGACTTTGCGCGAACCGGACAAGGTCGGAGTCGAATTCACCGTGAGCGTGACGTTCTTGCCGATCTTGTTCACCAAGTGTTGGTGCAGGTCAGCATCGGCAGTCACCGGACGGCCATCAATTTCGAGCAAGTAATCGCCCGCCTTCACGTTGACGCCAGGAGCACCCAGTGGGCTTCGGCGCGACTCGTCGAAGTTCAGCCCGCGGAAGACTCGGGCAAACCGGATGTTCTTTCCTACGGCTTCGTAGTCCGCGCCAAGCGAGCCAATCATCACTGGACGACCCATTTCTCCCATTTCGCCGCCTTGCACGTAGGCGTGGCCCGTTCCTAGCTCGCCGATCATCTGGCCGATGACGTAGTTCAGGTCAGCGCGGTGGTGCACATAAGGCAACTGAGCCTCATACTGCTTCCAGATCGCGCCCCAATCCAGTCCCAGCAGCTTCGGATCGTAGAACACATGCTTTTGGTGCAGCCAGGCTTCGCGAAGGATTTGGCGATACTCGGCCTTGGGATCCCACATCATTTCGACGTTGCTGGTATCCACACGCTTGGGGGTCGCACCGGGGCGCAGATCCTGCACCACGATGCCGCCGGGGCCGGTGTTGATGGCGATCTTGTTGCGCTTCGCGGTCACACTGGCGCCAAAGATCGGACCTTGATAGAGCGGGATCGATTGTCGAGCAGCGAGGCTGAACCACTGGATGGAACCGCCTACAAATGTTGCAACACCATTCTGGGTGCCTAGAATGAACGGGTAGCTGCCAGGGCCCCACGGAAGTGGAATGGCGCGATCGGCCAGACCCTCCAGGTCAATCTTCATGCCCTTCTGCTCTTCTTTAGCGGGCTCAGCAGGCTTCTCGCTTGGCTTTTCCTCGGCGGCTGGCGGCTTCGGAAGCGGCTCGTCGTCGTTGTCGGTGTTCACCAATGGGTTGGTGATGTCTGCCGTCAGTGGCAGCATGTACACGCGATCGGTCGGGCCAAAGTTCAGCGAGATTTCAAGCGATCCGAGCTGCGGGATAAAGGTACGACCCGAGACAAAGTACAGATACTTGCCTGAAAGGTCGAAGCTCACCGAGTTATCGCTAAAGTAGCCATCCGTAACTTTCGTCGCTTTCTTGCTGGCCACGTGATACAAGTTCAACGAACCTTGCAGGTTGTTTCCAGTGGTGGTGTAGGCGATCCAGCTTCCGTCATGCGAGATGTCGAAAGAGGGATTGGCTTGCCACTCGTTCTGTGCGATGGTCGTCTCGGTGTTGGTGGTCAGATCGTAGTGAAGCAACGCCGCCGCGCGGGTTGTGAGAACAAGGCTCTTCGAATCTGGCAGCCAGTCCATTCCAACCACATCGTGGGTCGACTTCAGCTTGAGCTTTCGCTGCTCGCCGCCCCGTTGTCCCATCACGTAGACTCCGCGCTCGCCATCCTTATCGCTCAGGAAAGCAATGGATTGGCCGTCGGGCGACCATAGCGGCGCAGTTTCGCGCGCGCCGGGTGAACTCGTGAGATTGCGGGTTTCGCCGTTGTTCACCGGCACACTGAAAATATCGCCGCGAGCATCGACCGCAAGTCGAACGCCGCTTGGCGAGAGCGTCATCCCGTTGATGGCGTTGCCGAAGTTACGCAGTCGAGGTCGGCTGTTAGGGAAGTCGCTCACCGCACGCGCATTCACCGAGGTGGTCTTGCCACTGGCGATGTCATAGGCTTCCAGCACGCCGTTTCGTTCGTAAACGATCGTCTTGCCATCGGTGCCCGGGTTGCGCACGTCGGCATCCTTGAAGCTCGTCAGCCTTCTCTCGCGCTTGGCGTCAACGTCCCACTCAAAGAGGTTCCGGGTTCCAAAGTCCTTGTCACTGATGTAGTAGACCTTGTCGCCAACCCACATCGGCTGCCACCGGTTCTCGCGGCCACTGGGGATTTCGCTGTAGGTCTTCTTGTTCAGGTCAAAGAACGCGATGCGGCCTTGAGTTCCGCCACGGTACCGACGCCAGTTAAAGGTGTGCGAATTCGTGCGGTTATAGGTAACAACATCTCCGTCAGGTGAGAAAGCGCCGTCGGAGATCTCGGCGATGGGAGTCCGCTTGGGGAGGCCGCCTTTCGGGTCCACGGTCCACAGGCCCGCCATGGTGAAGTACTGGCTCTGGTGGGTGGTCTTGTACCCAACCTTTCCATCAGGAGTCCAATCCACGACCACTTCAGGATCGCCAGAAAACGTGAGACGCTTAGGCTCTCCACCCTCCGAAGGGATCACATAGACATCAGGGTTGCCGTCATAGGCACCCGTGAATGCAATCCATTTTCCGTCTGGAGAGAACTTCGCCGCACTCTCAGGGCCAGGGTGGCTGGTTAGTCGCCGCGCGATACCTTCGCTGCGGTCCATGGTCCAGAGGTCAGCGGCATACTGGAAAACCACGCGGTTTTCGTGAATGTCGGGTTGGCGGATCAGCCGCATATCTGCTGGCTGCCCAAGAATCGCGAGCGCAAGAGCTTGTGTTAGCAACGTAAATAACTCCTTCAGCGAAGTGCATCGACACTTCTACCAGGTCACAATACC
>JALHPH010000214.1 GCA_022842565.1 Fimbriimonadaceae bacterium | reverse complement strand
GGCTGCGCTCGTCAATGAAAACGGCAACATCGGGGGCGGCTGTTTCGGCGGCCATGCGGTGGATGAGGGCGCGGCGAATGGTGGCGGCGCGATCCCAAATGCCTTGGGTTCCCAGCCAGCCGTTGCCCCATAGGTCCATCCAGCAGGCGCCCGAGGAGTGAGCCACGGCAGAGCCAAGGCCGCGCCAGTGCACGCTCTCCAGAGCTTGCGGGGTCTTCATCACAGGGTTGAAGTCGTCCGGCTCTTGGCGTCCGCTGATAGGCGTTTTGTAGTCTTCTTCACTGATGTACAACTTGCCATTTAGCGCGAAGCTGTCGATGGGGCCAGGGAAGGGGGCCGATCCACCGGGTTCACGGTTCTTGTAGCTCGGCGGCCCGGCGATGAAGTCGACTTCCGGGTTTCGCAGCAGCTTTCCCAGCGAAAGGTGCCCGCTGCTAGGGTGCGACCACTCGAAGGTGTAGCCATAGCTTGCGCCGACCAGCAGCATGCCTTGGCTCGCCACTTTCACGGTGTGGGCGAGCTTGCCGATGGTGTCAACAGTGATGTCGCTGAGGAATAGGTGATAGTCCACCCACCGGCGGGCTTTTCGACCCGTGCGCACGAATTCTTCTCCTGCGCGGCCGTCGTGGTGGTACTCGGGCACCGAGATCGTCTCGAACATCGCTTGGCCATCGAACCAGGCAGCGCAAAGCGCTACTTGGTCATTGCCATAGCGTCGCCGCGCCCAATTGCGGAAGGCGTCCTCGGCGGCGGGTGACGTGTCGTAACCGGCTCCCGAAGCCTGGAACCATTCGCCGCGCTCCAAGTGGATGCCTAAGAGGTGCGGTGCCTCGGGCAACATGCACATCTTCTCGACAAACTCAGCCAGGGCGCTGTTGGCATCGCCCCAGAAGCGCTCATCGCAAAGGCTGGGCTGCCCTGTACCGCCGCCCTGCAGGGTGTACCGAGCGCGCGGATAGCTCTTCTCCCAACCCTGAGGGGCGGTGAACGCGACGCGCAGAATGACTTGGCAATCCGAATCGACTTTGACCGCCTCGCGAACGAGGTAGCCCGCCATCGCAGCCGCGTCTTCGGCACCGTCGGGTTCGATCACGAGGTCAATGAGGAGCGAGAAGATGTGAACATCCGCTTGAGCGGCGAGACGCATTTCTTCCAGGACCGTCTCAAGCCGCGACTCATCCGAAGCACTTCCAAAGAAGAAAATTGGAGGAAAGACCCGGCCATCTCGGACGAGAGTCGGAATGCCGTTGCGCATTATCACCTGCGGCGCATGCGATGGGACGGCGACGAGTTCGAGCGTTGCGCGCTTCGCAACGAGCGCGGGCACAGTGACTTCCGGCTCGGGCTGCGTGGCGAAGACCTCGGCTCGCGCTGGCTGGGGCTCGGGTTCGGCGCTAGTGCTGACGCGGCGTCGGCGTGAGGAGCGCGCCGCAAGCGGTTCTGCGCTCGGCTGCTCTAGTTGTTGTGTTTGCTGCTTAAGTTGTTGCACCGGGGCAGGCCGGGGTGTCTGGGGCTGGTTGCGCGATCGGAAGACCGGTACTGGCAGCGGATCGCTGTCATCGATCAGGTCCGCGGGCATTTCGAAAGGCTTATTGGCGCGGGGTTGGTGAGTGATGACGGTCGCGCCGCTGCTCTCGGAGGGCTGCTGCGGCCGACCTGGTCTGCGTCCGCGTTGATTCTTGTTGCGGGGCTCTGGAGCCGGCGTCGGTTCGGGTGTCGCGGCAGCGTCCAGAGTTGGCTGGGTTGGTTCTTTTCTGGGGCGACCTCGGCCACGCTTCGGGGCTTCGGCTGGCGTTTCGGTCACGGCTGCAACAACAGGGGCGGCTTCCTTTCTGGGGCGACCTCGACCACGCTTGGGCGTTTCGGCTACGGGTTCCGTGGTCGGCACTGCTTGTTGCTGACCAGCCGCAACGATCTCTTCCTTGCGCGGACGCCCGCGTCCTCTTTTCAGCACTGTTGGCTCTGAAGTCGTGGGGGTTGGTTCGGCAGGGATGACTTTGCGGGGTCGTCCGCGGCGGCGCGGAGCAGCGCTCGAGTCGCTAATCTTGGGATCTAATTCGGACATAGGTTTAGCTCAAAAAGGGTCTGTAGCTTGGTTTGGAGCTCCTGAGGGGTGGAACATCGCATCACGGCAGGGAGGTTGGCGAGATCGCTTTCGCGACCGGACCCATAGCTCACCGCGATATAGGCCACCCTCGCTCCCTGCGCGCATGCGGCATCGTGAACGGTGTCTCCCACGTAAAGCATCTCGCTGGGCTGGACGCCGAGTTCGGCGCTGGCACGCAAGAGTGGTTCCGCATGGGGTTTAGGGTGGGTGACGTCGGTGGCCGTGACGACCACATTCAGGACGCTCAATTCAGGAAAAAGTGAGGCAATCCATTGAAATTCTTGTCGATTACGACTTGTGACCAGTGCGCAGGAAACACCCGCGCGCATCAGGTCGTTCATGACACTAATGGCTTCGGAAAATGGCTTTGTAAGCGATTGATGGTTTGCGTAATGCTGCATCGCGCGCTGAACGCGTTCCTCAAGCGGAATTGGGTGCGTTTCAAGCCCGAGCAATTGCATTTGGTGATGAAGCGGCAAACCGATGATGCTGTCGATCCATTCACTGGTAGGGCGATCGCCGAGAAATTCAGCGAAAGCGTCACTCAGACCATGTCGGATCATTTCGCCCGAATCAACCAGAGTGCCATCAATATCAAAGCAAACCGCCTTCGGGCGCGATTCGCCATTCCAGATCGTCATGCTCCGCGCCATTATGACAGGTTAACCCCCTAACCTGGGAATCTACTTCAGGGTTGCATCGATCCCCCTATAAAGACGGGGGTTTCGTGCCAAAGATGACTGACATGGGAGGCAACCATGCACGTGGAACCATCGTGGATGTTGTCGGCTGCGGCCCCGCCGAGCGAAAGCAAAGCAGAGGAAGTTGAGCCTGGCGCATTTGAACAAATATTAACAGCACAACAAAATACCGAGAGTGAAGAGGCTCTCCTGATACAGCCGAATGCTACAGGAATTCTTCCGGACTTCACCCTCAACCCAGAAACCGACAGCGAAGTCGAGGGCGCACCCGTGCCCGAGGACGAAAGGCAAGAGGTTCTGGAACCCGCTGCGCTTGCATCAATGGTGCAATCTGTCTATTGGCAGACCACGCATGCTGAATTGCCCGTGCTGGCCATGGCCACGACCCTTGGCTTTGCCTCTGAGGGAATCAAGGTTGATGCAACGACCTTTGCCTCTGCTCCACGACAGCCTGGTTCTGCGGTTTTTACAGCCCCTTCTGGTGATCCGGTAGTTGCCCCTGCGGTGACGCTGGAGGAAGCAGCGCCCTTCTTGAAGTTGGCACCCTCCTCGCTGCCCGTGACGGCCGCGACGACCGAGGGAACGGTTGAGATTGTCAACCTAGAGAAATCGGAATCGCCGCAAGCCGGTTGGGATAGCGAGATGGCCGCTGCGGTCGGGCTGACTCGGATGGCTGGGGGCGTGGAGGATCGATTGAACCTGCGCACGCCGGCAACCGTGACCGAGTCTGGTTACACCCCTCAAGCAGTCGGGCAGCGCGCGCCTTTGACTATGGCCCCTGTG
>JALHPH010000213.1 GCA_022842565.1 Fimbriimonadaceae bacterium | reverse complement strand
TGCCCGCGTGAAGGGAGTAGCCGATGCCGACGCCGCCACCGTTATGAATAGAGACCCAGGAGGCACCCGCTGCGGTATTGACCAGGGCATTGAGGAGGGGCCAGTCTGCCACAGCGTCGCTGCCATCAGCCATCGCTTCGGTCTCTCGATTGGGCGAGGCGACACTACCGCAATCCAAGTGGTCGCGGCCAATGACGATGGGGGCAGACACTTCCCCTTTGCGCACCAACTCGTTGAGCGCCAATCCAAATTCAGCCCGTTCGCCGTAGCCAAGCCAGCAAATCCGCGCGGGGAGGCCCTGGAACTGAATGCGCTCGCTCGCGAACTTCATCCATCGTTGGAGTCCCTTGTTGTGGGGGAACATTTCGATGGCGAGTTGATCGGTACGGTGGATATCGGCGGGGTCGCCGCTCAGAGCCACCCATCGGAACGGCCCCTTTCCTTCGCAGAACAGAGGGCGAATGTAGGCTGGCACAAATCCTGGGAAATCGAAGGCTTTGGTGACCCCAGCCTCTTGCGCAAAGGCTCGGATGTTGTTGCCGTAGTCAAACGTCACCGCCCCCATGCGTTGAAGGTCAAGCATCGCTTGCACGTGAACACCCATGCTGGCCTTGCTTTGCCGCACGTATTCTTCAGGGTCGCTGGTTCGCAGCGCGGTTGCGTCGGCTAGGTTCAGTCCCGCCGGGATGTAGCCGCCGAGCGGGTCGTGGGCGCTGGTTTGGTCAGTTAAAACGTCAGGCACAATGCCTCGCCGCACCATCTCGGGCAGCACCTCGGCGCAGTTTCCGACCAAGCCCACCGAAAGCGCGGGGCGGTCCTTCAGGATTTCGAGCGCCTCGTCGAGGGTGAGTGCCATGCGATCGCAGTAGCCATTCTCTAGGCGTCGCTGAATGCGCGAAGGATCGACATCGATGCCGATGAACGAAGCTCCGTTGAGCGTAGCGGCCAACGGCTGAGCGCCACCCATACCTCCCATCCCGCCGGTCACCACCAGCTTTCCGGCGAGCGAGCCACAGAAGTGCTTGCGGGCGCAAGCGGCAAAAGTCTCATAGGTACCCTGGACGATGCCTTGGGTCCCTATATAAATCCATGATCCCGCCGTCATCTGGCCATACATCATCAGCCCAGCGGCTTCCAGCTCGCGGAAATGCTCCCAGTTCGACCACTTCCCGACCAGATTCGAATTCGCCATCAGGACCCGCGGGGCCATTTCGTGGGTGCGGAAGACCCCCACGGGCCGCCCCGATTGAACGAGCATCGTTTCATCGTTGCCCAGTGTTTGCAGCGTGCGGATCATGGCTTGCAAGTCGGCATGGGAGCGAGCCGCCTTGCCTGTGCCGCCGTACACCACCAGGTCTTGCGGGCGCTCGGCCACAGCCGGGTCTAGGTTGTTCAGTAGCATACGAAGGGCGGCTTCTTGGTGCCACCCGCGACATTGCAAGGTAGTGCCACGCGGTGCCCCTGCGAGCGAGACGGTTGCCATGCCGTATTCATACCCTAAGCAGTCATGAGTCCAAATTTTACGGACTAGTCCTCAATGGGGCTGTTTTTTACTATCCAAACATCCTAGAATTTTAGAGTTCGTGAAATTAGGAACCTCCCGCGCGTCGTGGCTTTCTGGCACGGTGCACCTGAGTCTGATCTTTGGCATTGCGTTAGCACTCGTGTCAGGGTTTGGCTACTTACACCATTTAGAAGGTCGGGTCCTCACGGTTACCGAAGCCCAAAACAGCCTTTCGAATTCGCAGACAGTCGCTTTAGCGGCCATCAGCCAGTCATTTATGCGAGGGCAAGTCCCACTGCCGCAAAGGACACTAGAGGTCTATGAGTCCTCTAGCGAGACAGTCAATGATCTTCGGAAGTCTGCGCTCGGCCTTTCGACGAATGATCGCAACCGTGTTTTGGGTATTGCGAAAAACCTGGAATCGTTCATCACCTTGACCGATCCAGCAACGCGACCCAAAACAACATCAGATCAGCAGCGAGAGCGCCTCAGCCTGCTCGTCCTTAACAAGTACCGGACTCTGGCCAAGGACATCCTCAAACTAAAAGATGAGATGGGCGAGTCGCAAAAGGCCATCCAGACAAGATCGATCGAGTTTAGTAGTTACCTTGTGCTGGCAATTACGCTAGGACTCATTGTCGAAAGCATTGGCGTTTTTCTCCCGCTCATTCGTCGAACCAAGCGTTCGCAGCAAGAACTGGAATCTCGGGCCACCGAACTGAAACAGCGAAATGATGAATTACACGCTGCCCACGCGAACCTGTTGGAATCACAAGATGAGCTGACCAGCAAACAAGAGCAGTTGGAAGAGTTTGTCGCGCAACAAAACGTCAATCTGGAACTGCTACAATTCGGCTCGCAGAGATTCCAGCTGCTATTCCAAAACCTTCCTGCCGTGTGCTTCACCACCGACGCAGAAGGAACCCTTTTTGAATGGAATGCAGAGGCAGAACGGACACTGGGATATTTCGGCTTCACAATTTTCGAGCAATCGATGGTCGAAACGCTCATCCCTGAAGACGCAACCGAGGAATGGGAAACCGTCTTCACGCACCTACGTGAAGGAAAGCCAGTGCGCCACCAGTCACTTCCGGTCAAGCACCTTCAAGGGCACGTTGTGCAGCTCTTGGTCAGCGCATTCGTGCTGCGATCCGTCGCGGGTGGCATATCAGGCATGGTGTTCTCTGGCATTGAAATCAGAGGCGTTGCTGACGATGGACTTGAGCTCTCACTTCTCAAAGAGGCAATGGAGCATATTCCCGACGGAGTTTGCATCACCGATGAAGAACTCCGCATCGAGTTTGTCAACTCGGCGTACACCGCGATCACGGGCTATTCCCATGACGAATTGATTGGACAACACCCTGGTCGCATGCTGCAGAGCAGCCAAACGAGCTCCGTGGCCAAAGTCAGTTTACGAGAAGCGATCCAAAACCGAAAGCCTGCGCATTCACGCATCCTGGATACAAAGAAGGACGGAACTTGCTATTGGGCTGACCTCAGGATCGTGCCATACATCCGCCCTGGCTGCGATTCGGTGCGGTTCATTGGGTTCCACACGCCCGTCACCGACGCAGTAGCACTTTCAGGCCGGCTTGCTCAGACTTGCGATGCAATACTTGAAGACCCCACTTGTCATCCTTGACTACAGGGGGAAAATCCTGGATGCAAACCCTGCCGCAGAGACGATTCTTGCTCAGTCAGTTTCCGACCTTCTGGGCAAACGGGCATGGCGGGCGATCCCATTGCACCGCTTCGACGACCCGAGAGTGCTAGGATTTGAAAACCCGGTGGTGATGGCGATTCGCCAACGTTCTACCATTGAAGCGGAGACTTTCCAATCAGCGAGACCGCTTGAAGAGCAACCCACTTACCTGCAGCCGTCGTGCATTCTGGTTCCACATGAATCCGATCCGACCCTGAACACCTACATGCTCTTTTTGCAGGACGAGACCGAAAAGGTGATGCAACAGTCTGAAATTGAGCGATACGTGCTGGAGATCGCAGAACAAAACG
This sequence comes from Fimbriimonadaceae bacterium, assembly GCA_022842565.1. Lineage (GTDB taxonomy): Bacteria > Armatimonadota > Fimbriimonadia > Fimbriimonadales > Fimbriimonadaceae > JAFLBD01. The sequence goes on along the minus strand of JALHPH010000213.1, from coordinate 82 downwards.
TTCAATTACAATTCGGCTCGCATGAACTTGAGGAACTCGCTTTGGTGGATGAATTGACTCGGATTCCAAACCGCCGAGGGTT
>JALHPH010000212.1 GCA_022842565.1 Fimbriimonadaceae bacterium | reverse complement strand
CCAACCACTCCTCCCCGAGGCCACGCCCTCGTCGCTTCGCTCCTCCGCCTCGGAGTGGCTGGATCAGAACCCAAACCACCTACCTCAAAGCCCTACAGCGAACTCTCACCCACTTACCAACAAAACTGCCCGCTTAGCTCTTCTGACGAGCCAAGGAGGCGTAGGCGTTGTGCGCGTGAATCGACTCGTGGTTCTCCACCTCGATACTGTACCAAGTGATCCGCGCATCTTCCTCGAAAGCCAGCGCCACCTCGCGGATCATGTCTTCCACAAAGCGCGGGTTCTCGTAGGCCAGTTCGGTCACAAACTTCTCATCGGGGCGCTTCAAGACCGGATAGAGCGGCGCCGAGGCACGCTTCTCAATCATCTCGATCACGTCTTCGATCCACACCATATCAATGGTTTTGATCTGCACCGTCACGTAGCCGCGTTGATTGTGCGCGCCGTACTGGCTGATTTCTTTGCTGCACGGGCAAAGCGTGGTCACCGGAATTTCTACTTGCAGCACCACCTCGGTCTTGTCGGACTGCTCGGCGATGAAGCGGCATTTGTAGCCCATCATGCCCGCCTTGCCGGTCACCGGCGCAGGCTTTGAAATGAAGAACATGAAATCCACATCAAGGTGGGCACGCTCCGAATGCAGACGACCTTTCAGGTCGGTCAGCAGGCTCGGAATATTGTTCACGCTGAGTTCACCGCCCGTTTCATTGAGTGCCTCCAGGAAGCGGCTCATGTGAGTCCCCTTAAAGTGGCTGGGGAGATCAACGGTCAGAGTGAAAGTGCCGACCGTGTGCTGCACCACGTTTTTGCGATCCAAAACCCGGATGGGGAAGGTGATGTTGCGCACGCCCACACGGTCAATCGCGATGTTTCGCTCGTCACGACTGTTTTGCATATCGGCAAGAACAACCGCTTCTCGGCTGGCTTCATAGCTCATTGTTTTGTTGTTTGCGTTGCTTACTGATCCACACCAGCCAACGACATGTAATAGATACGGTAACCGACGCGTGATCGTTTTCACCGTGGGAGCACCTGATTCCTCCCAGAATCTCTCTCGGCGGTACAATGGACCTCACCATGGCCCAGGCCGTCAACGTTCTCACGGTCCAAGATCACCTGTTTATCAACCTGCAGGTGAGCAAGAAGCAGCACAATTGGAACTACGCCCGGCTGGAGGAAGCGGTCTTCTACCAGTATGGTTACGGCACCAGCACCGACGTGCTCGGCCAAGCCGCTCGCTATGCCAATAACTTCTCGCGAAAGGCTCCATTTGCTGCGGCGAATGTGGCGACTGGCTTCGTGGGCCTGCTTTCATTCCTGAAAATCAACGGCTATGAGTTCGATCTAGCTCCGGCCGACGCCGGGCAATGGTGGCAAATTCTGCGCAACTCTGGCGACGCCACCAAAGGAAAGCTGACTGAGTTTGCACAGGTTGAAGAGCACTCGCAACACGTTGAGGTGTCAGATGTGATCCAAGGAATTCTGAGCACTTATTCAGAAGCCATCGCCGCGATGGTTTCCGAAGAAACGCGAATGGCAAGCTGAGAATTTGGAGCGGGTGAAGGGATTCGAACCCTCAACATCAACCTTGGGAAGGTCGCGCTCTACCATTGAACTACACCCGCCTGCCTTTCTTAAGTTGTAGCACATCTCGTTAGGCACCGCTCACCGAACGAAGTGAAAGGCGACGCAGTTGCCCTCGCCATCTTCCAGCAGAAGTCCAGCGATGGGTTCTTTCTTCTCTTTGGCGATCACGCGTGCTTGCTCAAACGATTCGCAGACCACCCGACCCGGAAAGCCGTAATACGCCATGATTTTCTGGGCGTCCTCGGCCGACTTGCCGCAGGCCACGCCGTGCACCACTTCGTACCCGGGCACGTTTTCGGCGCGCACGCACAGATGCATGGCCGGATTTCGTTCGAGTTGAATCAAAAACAGTTCCTCGGGGAAATCCGATTCGAGCAGGCTCGCCATCAGCGGCATATCGGCTAGCTGAATGCTCATCCGCGTTTGCTCCTTTTCGCCGACGCCGCAACGGGTTCCAGGGGGTTCGGACTTGCCGGCTGGCGCCGGGTCTGCGGCACGGGGATCGAAACACTCCCCGTGAGCCAGCAGGCTGTGCCGTGAGGCTTCTTCAGGAAGTCCTCGACGGTTCCCTCATTGATGATCTCACCGCCGTGTTCGCCGGCGCCCGGGCCGATGTCAATGAGCCAGTCCGCGGCCAACATCGTCTCCTCGTCGTGCTCCACAACCAGGACGGTGTTGCCCAGATCCCGAAGGCGTTGCAGGGTCTGGATCAGCTTGCGGTTGTCGCGCTGGTGCAAGCCAATGCTGGGCTCGTCCAAAACGTACAGACAACCCATCAGCCCGCTGCCTATCTGGGTGGCCAGCCGAATGCGCTGCGCCTCTCCGCCCGCCAGCGTGCGGGCGTTCCGATCCAGCGTGAGATACCCCAGCCCGACGTCGTTCAGGAAGCGAAGCCGTTCTTGGATCTCTTTCACCGCGCGCTCGGCAATCGTCCGCTGGCGCTTATTCAGCTTCTCCGGAAGCGCATCAAAGAACTCCAACGAAGTGCTTACGGACATGCTGGTGATCTCGGCGATGTTGTGCTCCGCCACGCGGACGCTCAAGGATTCCGGTTTGAGACGCTGGCCGCGGCAAGTTGGGCACGGGCCAGTTGCTTGATACTGCTCCAGGTCGCGCTTCACCCACTCGCTTTCCGTCGACTCGTACTTCTTGCGTAGGATCGCGATCACGCCCTCCCAGTTCGCCTGGAAGGTCCGCTCCGTTCGGCTGTACTTCATGGTGACTTTGACGGTCTCCTTCACGCCGTTGAAAACGGCATGCATATGCTCTTCATTCAGCTTGGAGACGGGTCCCAGCGCGTCAAAACCCATCTTCTCGCCAAGCGCTTTCAAAACGTCCGGCCACCACTCCTTCGTTTCTCCCGACTTGTAAACGAACGGCAAGATTGCGCCGCCTGCTAGGGGAAGCTTCTTGTTCGGGATGATGAGATCGGGGTCGAACTCGGTCTTAGTGCCCAGGCCGGTGCACTCAGGGCATGCGCCAAAGGGCGAGTTGAATGAGAACATGCGTGGCTCGAGCTCGGCGAGCCCAAAGCCGCATTCGGCGCAAGAATAGCTCTCGCTAAAGAGCATGTCTGACCACTCCTCGCTGCCCTCGGCCTGAAACGCGATATTGACCAGGCCCTTACCCATTTTCAGTGCACTTTCGATCGAATCGGTAAGCCGCCGCTCGACGCCCTCTTTTTTAACCAAACGGTCAACAACCACTTCGATGGTGTGCTGTTTGTAGCGATCCATCGGGATATCGTCGGTCACTTCATACATCTCGCCATCGACACGCACACGAACATAGCCTGCCTTGGCCACATCCTGGATGACGCTTTTGTACTCACCCTTCCGGCCCCGAATGACCGGAGCGAGCACCTGGACCTTCGTGCCCTCGGCCCAGCCCAGCACCACTTCGACGATCTGATCCGTCGACTGCCGCTCGATCGGGCCGTGACCGTTGATGCAAAACGGGGTGCCCGCGCGGGCAAAAAGGATGCGCAAGTAGTCGTAAATCTCGGTAACCGTGCCGA
>JALHPH010000211.1:3190-3624 GCA_022842565.1 Fimbriimonadaceae bacterium | reverse complement strand
TCACGGATCAGGTCCTCAATGCGAGCGGTGCTGATGGGGTCCAGCGCCGAGCAGGGTTCGTCCATCAAGAGGACTTCCGGGTCCACGGCCAGGGCACGGGCAATGCAGAGGCGCTGTTGCTGGCCACCGCTCAGCGAGAGCCCGCTCTTAGTCTTGTAGTCGTCTTTCACCTCGTTCCAGAGGGCGGCCTGGTGAAGTGCGCGCTCCACCATTTCGTCGAGTTCGCTTCCGCGAGTGCCGTAGTGCGCTCGGGGGCCGATGGCGACATTCTCATAAATGCTCTTAGGGAACGGATTGGGCTTTTGGAAGACCATGCCAACCCGGCGTCGCAGCTCCAGCAAGTCGGTTCGCGGCGCGTAGGGGTCCATCTCGCCCACTTTCAGGCTCCCCGTCAGGCGAAACCCATCTATGCGGTCGTTCATGCGGTTCAGGCA
>JALHPH010000211.1:0-3180 GCA_022842565.1 Fimbriimonadaceae bacterium | reverse complement strand
GATGAAGGCAGTGACGCCCTGCTTGAAGATGCGCAGGTGGATGTCCTTCAGCGCCCGCACGTTTCCGTAATAGGCGTTCAGGTTATGCGCTTCGATGAAAGCGGGTTCGTTGGGGGCGGTTGGAATGGGTGCCATTTCAGTTATTCGCGTCAAGCGCGACCTCGTTTGCGGGCCCACGACCGAATACCGATCGCGGATAAGTTGATGAGCAGGATCGTGACCATGAGGCAAAGACAGGTGCCCCAGATGATGCCCTCGGGGATGGTGGTGCTTTGCCGGTATCCCTCGGCCAGGTGGTAGGGCAGGTTCATGACGGGCTTCGCGAAGATGCTGTAGTCAAGCTTTGGTGGGTCGGTGGCATAAAAGATGCCGGCCGTGAGCAGAATGGGCGGCGTTTCTCCGGCGACTCTTCCAACCGCGCTGATGATGCCGGTCATGATGCCGGGGAGTGCGTGCGGAATCGAGATCCGCATGATCGTTTGCCAGCGCGTGAGGCCGAGCGAAAGCGCGCCGTCGACTAGGGCATTGGGCACGTTGCGAACGGCATTTTCGGTGCTGAGCACGATGAAGGGAAGTGCCATGAGGCCAAGCGTTAGCCAGCCCGCTCGAAGCGATGTCCCGAGATTCATGAGCGCCACGAAAACCGCCGCGCCGAAGAGGCCATAGATGATGCTGGGCGTTCCTGCGAGGCTGGTGATAAGCCCGCGGATCATATAGACTGCTTTGCCACGGCCAGCGTACTCGGCCAGGAAGATACCGCCTAGAATTCCGACTGGGAGCACGATCACAAACGACCCGATCATCAGCAATAGGGTGCCCAGGATCATGGGGCCGATGCCGCCCTCCGCCATGTTATTGATGGGGGGCGCGGTCAAGAATGTCCAGTTGATGCGCGGCGCGCCCCGGAAAAGAATGTATCCGATGATCGTGAGCGCAAGGAGGCACACGCCAATCCCTATGGCGCGGACGAAGTTCAGATACAGTCCGCTGGCCCGCTTTCGCCCGATATCGCGGGTGCGAGCGAGTTCGTGCCGTGCACTGAGTGGGGTGGTTTCAGCTGACATTGCGTTTGGCGAATCGGTAACCGATAAGGTTGATCGTGAGGGTGATGAGGAAAAGGATGATGCCGAGAAGGAAGAGGTGTCCGTAGTGCGCGTCCTCAGGAACCACGTTTTGCATGTCCACATAGATCGCATCGGCGATGCCTTTGCTTGGGGTGCGGACGATGTTGAACGGATTCCAGCCGGGCATATTGGGGGTGCCTCCAGCCAGCATCCAGATGATCATTGTCTCGCCGAAGGCGCGCGCAAACCCGATGAGCGCCGCGCCGATAAGCCCTGGTCGCGCGGCAGGCAGAACAACCTGGCGGACGACTTCGCCGGGGGTTAGGCCTATGGCTTGCCCACCGTCCCGCAGCGTATCGGGCACTTGGTGCAGGGCGTCGTCGGCAAAGGTTGCAATGAGGGGAATGATGAGGATCGCCGTCATGATGGCGGCGGTCAGCATCATTCGACCCGAATCGGTTCGAAAAACGCCCTGCAGTGCAGGAGCCAGCAGCACAATTCCGAAGTAGCCAAGAACGACGGTCGGGATGTTGCCGAGCAGCTCGACCATCGGCTTGAGGCGGTTGGCTACTCCGGGCGGCGCGAGCTCGTTCATGTAGACCGCTAGCCAGACCGCGATTGGTGTCGCGAAAAGAGCCGCGAGGATCGTCATGGCAAGGGTGCTCAGGATGAGCGGCAGCATGCCGTATTGAGCGTAAGCGGTTGTGGGCCCCCAAGTGGTGCGGAAGATGTTGCTGAGGGTTGCTGCAACGATGTCCTTATCGGGCTGGACCTCGTACGCCAGCAGATAGCCATCTTTGATCGCATCGTCGCTCGGGGCTCGCCACATGGGCAGCGAAAGCGAGCCCGCTTCGTTCGCTTTCAGGTCCACCGACATCGGGCCGTCGTAGGCCACGCCCTCTGGAACTTTCAGCACTTTTAGGGTGATGCGGTGCGGCGCGTAAGCCGGGGAGAAGCCAATATCAGGTTTCCAGCGCAGCACCAACTTCTCGCCGGTGGCCTCAGGAGTGGCGTAGGCCAAGAAGGTCGATGTGGCACCTTCGCTGGCTTTTAGAAGCGGCCGCCAGTCTTCTTTGGTGAAATTGGCTGGATCCAGCGGCTGATTGGGCGGTGTTTGGGTGGAGGTGATGCCGCCAGGCGAGCCTGCAAGCATTTCGAGAGTTGGCGCGGGGGCCATCTCCTCTTTCTCGTCCAGGCCGATGCCTCCTTCGGGGTGAAAAGCGATGACTGCGCTATTCGGATCGAACGCGACGTCGTAATCGGGGGCGACTTCCGTTGCGGTGACGGAAAACCGGTAGCCCGAGCCGAAGCTCTGGTCAAAAGCGAATTTTGATTCGCGACCCAGGAAAAAGACGACCGCAAGAATGATTGTGACCACGAAGAGGCCTGTCGTCCAGATCAGGCCCCGCATCATGCGGTCAACATTGCGCGCCGAAAACATTAAAAAATAGAAGGGCGCCGGCCTCGAATTGACTCGCAACGCGAGACCGGTGGGAAGGTTAGCGCGCCTTAGCGAACGCTGTAGTAACCGACTTTTTCGATGATCTGCTGACCCTTTGGCGAGAGGGTGAAGTCAATGAACTTCTTGGTTTCGCCCTTGGGTGCGCCATTCGTGTAGTAATACAGGTAGCGCCAGATCGGGTAGGACTTGTTGCGAACGTTTTGCTCGGTCGGAGCGATAGGAGCTTTGCCAGCGCCAGGCGAGACCGGCACGATGCGAACGCCCTTTGCGTTGCGGAAGTACGCAACACCACCGTAGGCGATACCACCGTCGGTGCGGCTCACTTCGCGCACTTCTTCCGAAGTGGAAGGAAGGAAGCGAACGCCCTTGCCCCAGGGTTGACCCTTGAGCACGTTTTGCTGGAAGAAGCCGTAGGTACCCGAGTTCGAGTCGCGGCTGTAGGTGACGATGCTTGCGTTGGGTCCGCCCACTTGGTTCCAGTTGGTCACCTGGCCGATGTAGATTCGGCGCAGTTGATCCATGGTCAGGGACTGGATGTTGTTGCTGTCGTTGACGATGATGGCAAGGCCGTCCAGGGCGACAGGTGTGCCGAACGAAACAGCGCCGCGGCTCTTAGCGCGGTCCACTTCGCTCTTGCGAATGGGGCGCGAGGAG
>JALHPH010000210.1 GCA_022842565.1 Fimbriimonadaceae bacterium | reverse complement strand
AGTGCACCCCGACGTGTCGTCCTTTGGATAGAAGTAGTAAATGGCAGGCTTGCCCAAGAAGTCAGCGTTGGTGCGCTGATTTCCGTGCTGATCAAGGAGTGAAAACGAAGGGAAAGTACCGCCTGCTTGCAAAGACATAAAGAGTCTTACGAGGGCGACGAATCGCTCGTTCGCGCGACGGAATCCATTAGCATCGCCTGCATCAAATCGGTCCGCAGGACCACGCCAATGAGCCGCCCATGCTCGGTCACAGGGAGCAAGGTAATGCCGGTTGTCAGCATCAAATGCAGTGCATCGCTCACCTCCATTTCGGGGTGGGCCACGGTGGGGTTTGGGGTCGCCATGGTCAGCAGGGTCTCGTGCGAGAGCTTCATGATGCCGCCCGCTCTGCCGAGGGCGCGGCAAAGATCGCCCTCGGTCACTACCGCTTTAACCTCCATGTCATCGTTGGTAATGACCAGCGCTGGGAATTGGTAGATGTCCATTTTGTCCACGGCGTCGCGCACCGTACTGGTGGGTCGCAGCGTGGGAATGTGAGCGTGGACAATCTCGCGGAGGGTCATGAGCGCTCGCGAGTTTACTTTCCATCCCTGGCCCGGCGCGCCGGTCGGTGGATGCCCTGTGGAAAGATCAGGGATAATGCACTTTCCTAGTATTGGTGCGGGCAATAATCTCCCGGTGGGCCAGCCGAATGCAGGCCTTTGCCCCCACACTGATGGGATTCCGTCATGAGCGCAGTCATCGATACCTACATCCCGCCTAACAGCCTGGAGGCCGAAATGTGCGTTCTCGGCAGCATGCTGCTTTCGGAACGCGCGGTGGAGCAGGTACTCGAAATGCTGACCGAGCCAGACTTCTACCGTCCAGCCCACCGCGAGGTCTTCAAGGCGATGCTGCAGCTCGCTCAAGATAGCCGCGCGATCGACATCGTGACGGTTTCGGACGAGCTCACAGCCAGAGGGAAGCTCAGCTTTGTGGGTGGGCCGGAGTACATGATCCAGCTGGCGGAATCGGTTCCGAGCCCCTCGAACGCTGTTGACTATGCCCGCATCGTCAGCGACAAATCGACGCTCCGCAAACTCGAAGCAGCCGGCCACGACATCGTCAAAACTGTCCACGACAACGAGTCGGAAGTCGAGCAAAAAATCGATAAAGCTGAGCAGTTGGTTTTTAGCGTCACGAGCCGACAAAACCGCGAGAGCTTTAAGCACGTCCGCAATATCGCCAAAGGCTTCTTCGCCAAAGTCGACCAGCTTTACGAAACGGGCCAACCGATTCTAGGCGCGCCGAGCGGGTTCTACGACCTGGACAAAATGACCGGCGGCCTTTACCCCAGCGACCTGCTGATTCTCGCTGCTCGCCCAGCGATGGGAAAGACGTCGCTCCTGCTGGGTCTTAGTGTGAATGTGGCGAGACAACGCCAGGGCGCAGTTGCAGTGTTCAGCCTCGAAATGAGCGGCGAACAGCTTGTCCGCCGACAGCTTTCGCTCGTGAGCGGCGTGGGCATGGGCGTTCTGAAAGAAAGCAACCTCAGCGATAGTGCCTATCACAAACTCGCGGATGCCTGCGAGGAACTCTACTCGCTTCCGCTGTTCATCGATGATAACTCTGAAGTCACGCCGTTCGAGATGCGAGGTAAATGCCGCAGGCTCAAAGCCGAGCACGGTTTGGCACTTGTCGTGGTGGACTACCTTCAGCTCATGAAAGGCAATCGCCACACCGAAAACCGCGTCCAGGAAATCTCGGAAATTGCCCGCTCGCTAAAAGGGTTGGCGAAAGAACTGGAAGTGCCAGTCCTGGCGCTGAGTCAACTCAACCGAAGCGTGGAATCGCGAGAAGACAAGCGCCCGCAGCTCAGTGACATCCGCGAATCGGGCTCCATCGAAGCCGAAGCAGATATCGTCATGTTTATCTATCGCGATGCCTACTATAAAGCGAAAGAGCTGACATCCGAGACGACCGATTGGGACCCCGACCGCGTGGAAGAGGCAGAGATCATCATTGCCAAGCACCGGAACGGCCCGACCGGCAAAATTATGCTGGGCTTCCAGCCAAACTACGCCCGTTTCATGAACCTGAAGCGCTAGGCCAAGCCAAGCCGTCCTTAAGGTTATGCTGCCCCTCGCTGCATTCCCCCTTTTGCTCAGCCAGTTTGTTCCTTTCGAAGCGGAAGTGGCCAACCGCTTGGCCATGACACCCACTCTCGATGGCAACGTAGCAGAGGAGGAGTGGGATCATCTGGCCGATTTCCAGGGCCTGCGATCCTATTTTCAGTGGGAACCGGGCACGCTTTTCGTCGCGGGCGACGTTCCAAACGGCGCGTGGGCTCGCATCATCGTGGATCGCGACCACGGAAAGAAGGGACTTTCGACCCAGGCCAGGGAATGGCTGATCGGGCGCACTCCAGAGGGGCTGAGCGTGATGCTGCGCCGACACGACGTGCAGGGCCGTCGATGGGAGCGAATCACACAAGAAGAGCCGCTCCAGCAGTTCAACTTTTCGCAACAAACGGACCGATGGCAATTTGAACTCGCCTCGCCAAGCGCGGGCGAGCTGGCGCGGCTCGGCAGCCGCTTGAAGGTTCGGGTCGAGCCAGTTCCGGTAGGCGCCATGCAGTTGGCCACTGGCGACATGGCTCCCGTGCGGCTGGCATTCGATCGCAGCTTTGGCCTTCCGGACGGCGTGCGCTGGTCCCCACGCGCTCCGGACCGCGTCGTCATCCCCGGCGACACTCTGCGCATCGGCATGGAGCTAGAAAGCAAACTCAACTGGGAGCCACAGCAAGTGAGCATGCGCACCGTGGGTCAAGCTCGCTTTTCGGCCCCGGAAATGAGGATGCCGTTCCCCAGTTTTGGCCGCGATGACGTGGCCGCGCTCAGTTACGTCGCGGAGATCCACGAGTCGGCCCCGGAGGGCTACACCGTGCTGCTGACCGAGATCACCGACGCCCAGGGCCAGAAGGCGATCATGCAGACCAGCTACCTCATCGCGCCGAAGCTGGTGATCACGCATACCAAGCCCGAAGTTAAACCGCAACCCGACGGAACCGTCCGAGTTTTTGTCGATGTTCTCTTGCGCAGTAAGTCGCGAAACAGCCTTCGCGGACGAGTGAAGCTGACCGCACCAACCGGGTGGGAGATCCCTCGCGGAGCCGATGCGCCGTTCATCATTTACCATTCACGCGGCACGGCCAGACTTCGAGTAGAACTACGTGGAACCCCCAGCGAGACACCGCTTTCTATCCCGATTGAGATACGCATGGGAGAATGGATGTCTAGTCAGACGCTAATCATCCAATATCCATAATAATGATTGACTTTTCTGGCACGCTCGTACCCCTGGTCACTCCATTTACCGACGACATGTCGAGCGTCAGCGAGGTTCGGCTTGCACGTTTCGTGCATGCCCTTTGCGCTCGCGGTTGCCAGGGCTTTGTGGTTGGAGGGGATGCAGGCGAATTCGGCACCCTTTCGCATGCCGAGCGCAAGTTCGTGCTCGAAATTGTCATTCGAGAGTCGCAGGGCCAAGTCCCGATCATCGTGAACGCCACCGCGCTGAGTACCATGACCGCGCTCGATCTGGGTCAGCATGCCTCGCGCCACGGCGCGCGCGCGGCCATGATCATTCC
>JALHPH010000209.1 GCA_022842565.1 Fimbriimonadaceae bacterium | reverse complement strand
AAGGGTGAAGAACGATCAGCAAGCGAGGCGACTTCGAAAAGAAAAACTGAAAGAAGTTAATCGATTCTAGGTGGTCTGGCCAGCGCAGGCACCGGCTCAGGAGCAGCGCGCCACATTTTTAGGAGCGAAGCTGCGCCAATCAGCATTGCGCCGATATCATCCACCCAGCCGATGAGCACAATTACGTCTGGGATCGCATCCAGCGGTGAAAGGACGTAAAGGGCGGCTGCAACAGCGATCATCCCAAGCTTCATTTTTCGGGCGTTCATGGCTTCATTGGTAAGACGCATCCGGTGCCCCGGAGCGCTCGGCGAGCGGTCTTAAGTCCCGGCGGCCACGCGCTCGCGCTGCTTCAAATGGCCGATGAGCAGGGCGATATCCGCGGGACGCACGCCGGGGACCTGCGCCGCGTGACCGACAGTGACCGGCTGGACTCGGCCCAGCTTTTCGCGGCTTTCGTAGCTGAGGCCGGTTAGCGAGTTCCAGCAGAAATCACGCGGGATGGCAAGTTCGGTCAGCTTCTCTTGTTGGTCCGCATGCTTCTGCTGAATCTGGATGTAGCCCTCGTACTTGCCGGCAATGAGAAGTTGCTCCCGAACATGCGGATGCTGACTAAGGTCGAGTGAGATGCCACACGCAACCGCCAGGCTCTCGATCATCTCCAGGGTCATGTTCTGACGACGAAGCAACTCAAACAGCGGAGTTCGGTTCGCGATGCCCGGATGGCCGTTCTCTTCCAATACTGCATTGTGCGCGGGCGTCAGCGTGGCGGAGCGAAGGGCATCAAGTCCGGCAGCAATTGTGGCCTGCTTGGTCTCAAACCGTGCCCAGCGGTCGGCTTGCACCAGCCCGACCATGCGCCCAACCGGCGTCAGCCGAGCGTCGGCGTTATCATGCCTCAGCAATAAGCGGTGTTCAGCACGCGCAGTGAGCATCCGGTACGGGTCCTCGACTCCCTTGGTCACCAGATCGTCGATCATGACGCCGATGAACGAGTGCGTGCGCGGCAGCAGAAGAGGCTCGCGGCCCTGCGCCGAAAGCGCGGCGTTGATGCCAGCGACGATGCCCTGCCCGGCTGCCTCTTCGTAACCGCTGGTCCCGTTCAGCTGCCCAGCGAGGTAAAGGCCCGGCACCTGCTTCGATTCCAGAGTCGGCAAGAGCTGGGTGGGGTCGGCCATGTCGTACTCGACGGCATAGCCGGGCCGTAGCATGACCGCGTCCTCCAGCCCGGGAATGGCGTGGATCGCTTTCAGTTGGACCTCGGCGGGCATGCTGGTGCTAAATCCTTGCACGTAGATTGATTCGCCGTCCCATTCCTCTTGCTCCAAAAAGATGGGGTGGCTGTCCTTGTCGGCAAACCGCACGACTTTGTCCTCGACGCTGGGGCAGTAGCGCGGCCCGATGCCCTGGATATGCCCACCGAACATGGCGCTCTTCTCAAGGTTGTCGCTGAGAATGCCGTGGACCGTTGCATTGGTCGCTGTCTGCCAGCAAGGCAAGAGGGGCCGCGCGACCAGCATCTCGTCATGCAAAAAGCTGAGTGGACCCGCCTCGGGCTCGCTTTCCATCGGTTGGGTGCGGTCCAGGTGCAGCGAGGATTTGGCCAGACGCGGGGTGGTGCCAGTTTTGAACCGGTTCAGGCGAATACCGAGCTCGGCCAAGTGTGCGGAAAGGCCGATGGAGGGGAGGTCGCCCTCGCGCGCGGCGGAGGTGCGGTCCGACCCGACGTGGCAGATTCCGTTGAGGAACGTCCCCGTGGTCAGGACGACGCGGCGAGCCGCGACCCAAATGGGCTCTGCTCCGGGCGTCAGGGCGACCCAGACCCCTTCCATCCCCTCGGGCCCCAAGCCCAACCGTTCCACGATGCCCTCGATGAGCGTCAGGTTCGGCTGCTGCTCCAGTGCCTGGCGCATCTTGGCGGGGTAGGCGACCTTACACACCTGCGCGCGCACTGTTTGGACCGCGTGCCCCTTTCCGGTGCCGACGCGGCGGATGTGGGTGAGCGTGTGATCCGTGGTCAGCGCCATCTGGCCGCCCAATGCATCGACTTCGCGGGCGATGTGCCCCTTTGCCGGACCGCCGATGGAGCAGTTGCAGGGCAAGTGGCCGATGCGATCGAGTCGCAAAGTGATGCAAGCGGTGGGCACACCCATCCGGGCCGAAGCGAGGGCCGCTTCAATCCCTGCCTGCCCGGCACCCACCACTACAACTTCGTACTGAACCACGCTGGAAACGAAGGTACCCGAGAGAAAGTGAAAGAAAGGAAATTTCCCAGGAGGAATCTTTGGGGAACGTCCGAATAGTAAGTATGACTATGGAACAGTGGATGCTTCACGCGTTCGCGGCCGGACCTCGAGTCATCGAGCGTCTGACCCGAGTTTTTCCCCCCGAGCGACTCGACGAGCGCATTGAAAAGGACCGTTTCACCGCCCGCGAAGTGTTTGCACACGTCGCAGACTACGAACAGACCGTGTTAGACCGGATTCGCTTGGCCAACCAGAAACCTGGTTCGCAAGTGCCCGTTTTTGACCCCGACCAGCACGCCACCGAGCACAAATACGGCGAGAAAGACCCGTTCCGCGAGGCCGAAGTCTTTGAATCGCGCCGTGGCATGACCATCGACTACCTACGAGAACTCACCGTCACCGATTTGGACAAAACCTTTGTCCGAGCCGATGGCAAGGCCGTCACCATCCGCGATTATGTGGGTATGGTAATGGCACACGACCTTGAGCACATTGAGCAGATCAGTGCTTACTTGGCCACCGAGGTCGCGACGATTTATTAAGTCCGTTGTTGTGCACTCTTGATTCTCAATGAGGCTTTGCCTCATTTCTTGGTTGGTTGACTGCAATTGGCCGCCACATCCCATCCGGGTTGTGGCGGTTTTTTAGGCGGGTACCCTGGTTCAGCTTATGAGCCGACTTGTAGACGTGACGATCCTTGGGGGTGGGCCAACCGGGCTCTTCGCCGCTTTTTATGCGGGGCTTCGCGGCATGTCGGTCCGCATCATCGATTCGCTTCCTGAACTGGGAGGTCAACTGACCGCGCTCTATCCCGAAAAGTTCGTCTATGACATGCCTGGGTTTCCGAAGGTGCTGGCCAAAGATCTGGCCGCCGATCTGATTCGCCAAGGCACCCAATTTGATCCTGAAATCTGCCTGGAAGAGGTCGGAGAAACGATCCACCGCGAAGGCGAAAACTGGGTGATCGGTACCCGGAAAGGAGCGGTTTACCCGACTCGGACCGTGATCATCGCGGCGGGCGCGGGGGCTTTTTCGCCGACCAAGCTTGGCATTGAGGGCGAAGCCGACTGGGAGGGACGAGGCCTGTTTTACGGCGTGCGTTCGAAAGAAGTCTTTCGGGGCAAACGGGTGGCCATCGTCGGCGGTGGCGATAGCGCGTTCGACTGGTGCCTGAATCTTCACGACATCGCCTCGGAAATCACGCTCGTCCACCGCCGAGATCAGTTCCGGGCGCACGAGGATTCGGTGCAGCAGGTTCAGGCGCTAGGCGTCGGGATGAAGTTGTGGTACGGCGTGAAAGAGCTTCAGGGGAACGGGAAGTTGGAAGGTGTGGTGCTCGAAAACCTGCAAACTAAAGAGGTAGAGACCGTGCCATTCGACGCCGTGATCGTGAATATCGGGTTCAAATCCTCGCTCGGGCCGATCAAGGACTGGGGATTGGAGCTCT
>JALHPH010000208.1 GCA_022842565.1 Fimbriimonadaceae bacterium | reverse complement strand
TGGCGTAGAGTCGGATTCGAAGGTCAGCGGCCAATCGGTTGGCGGCCCGGCTCAAGAAGTAGTTGTGCCCCCGTGTAAAGCCGTACTTGAGCAGGAAAACGAGCACCACCAGCAAACAAATGACACCGAGGCGCTGCAGCGGGTTGAGCGCGCCGAGCCCCATGCGATCTAGCAGCGTCGATTGCCGTTCGCGCGCGGCCAAACCCTGCTCCGGGATCGCCTTCATTTTATCGAGCGCAGCTCGGGCTTGGTCTTCGGGGAGTTGGAGGTTAGCTGCAAGCGACTCGGCGCTCGGGAGCCCCTTCCGACCATCAAACTCCTGGGCGAGAGCGGTTTCCACCCGCTTCTGGTCTACATTGAGTTCGTATGCAAGCGCCTCGGCGTACGGCACACCCGTGGCGCGTACGGAAGAGTTTGCGGCGTCGTTGATGCTGCGCACCGCAAGCTCTGTCAGCGGAATCGTGAGACCTGTGAGCAGCGCGGTGACTGCGACGCATGCCAGACCTTGGGCGATGCTGCGCCGTTGGCTGAGGAGAGCCGAACGGAGCCGTGGATCGAGCTTGCCAAGA
Organism: Fimbriimonadaceae bacterium; assembly: GCA_022842565.1. Classification (GTDB taxonomy): domain Bacteria; phylum Armatimonadota; class Fimbriimonadia; order Fimbriimonadales; family Fimbriimonadaceae; genus JAFLBD01. The sequence goes on along the minus strand of JALHPH010000208.1, from coordinate 3,167 downwards.
AGTCGCATGCGGATGTGACGCCCAGTGTATTCGATTTGGAATTGCCTGCACGCCCGGGCCGGGGTCTTGGGCATAATCAGACGCGTGGCTCAGGTGGGATTCATCGGACTCGGCGTGATGGGCGCGCCCATGGCGGGGCACCTTTTGCGCGCCGGCCACGAAGTCACGGTCTGGAACCGAACCGCCTCGAAAGCAGAACCGTTGGTATCGGTCGGTGCACGGCCCGCAGCCGACCCGGCCGCCGTGGCCGCCGCCAGCGACATCGTCATGATCTGCGTCAGCCGGCAAGAGGACATGTTGGAGATGGTGGACCGCCTGTCGCCGGGACTTCGTGGCGATGCCATCGTGGTGGATCACTCCACCACAACTCCCGCCGCTGCATTGGGGGCCGCTCGCCGAGTTCCCGCGTTTATCGACGCGCCGATGACGGGCGGGAGCATGGGAGCCCAAGCGGGGACGCTCACGCTCTTTTGCGGCGGATCACTAGAGCACTTTGCGGTGGTGGAACCGGTCCTGGCCGCTTATGCCAAGCGCGTGGTGCACGTCGGGTCGCAGGCAGCCGGGCAACGCATGAAGCTGGCCAATCAAATCGCCGTCGGCGGCGCGCTCATTGGTCTTTGCGAGGCACTTGCTTTCGCCGAGAAAGCGGGGCTCGATCTGGAATTGACCCGCGAGTTGCTGAACACCGGTGCCGCCGGAAGCTGGGCGTTTACGCACTATGGCCCGAAGATCGTGAACCGCGACTGGAGCCCGGGTTTTAGCATCGACAACCAAACCAAGGATTTTGTTTACTGCCAACAGGAGGCCAGCGAGCTGGGGATGGCGCTTCCGGGAACAGAGGTGGTTCAAGGGCTCCTGACCGAGATGCAAGCCGCTGGGCGCGGCGCTGAGACCACAGCAGCCCTCTTTGAATGGCTCCTGAAGGAGTCCGCCTCATGACGACGGTCGAGCTGCTGGGCATCACCAAGCGCTTCGGCCCGTTCACCGCGCTGGAGACTGTGTCGTTTACGGCCAAATCGGCCCAGATCCAAGCGATCGTCGGCGAGAATGGCGCAGGCAAAACCACCCTGATGCGGGTTCTCTATGGTCTCTATAAGGCCGACGCCGGTGCCGTGCGCATTCGGGGCGAAGATGTCAATCTGAAGACTCCCACCGACGCCCTGGCGCACGGGATCGGCATGGTCAGCCAACACTACGCGATCATCCCTGACCTGAGCTGCCTCGAAAATCTGATGCTGGGCTCGGAGCCTGGTGTCGTTTTTTCTCCCAAACAAGCCGAACGTAGAGCGCAGGAGCTCGCCGAGAAGATGGGGTTTGCGTTCAATTGGAGCGACCCTGCCTCCACCCTTGGCCCCGCCGAGTGCCAGAAGCTCGAGATTCTCAAGCTGCTTTGGCGAAATGCCAACATCATGGTGCTGGACGAACCGACCGCGATGCTCTCGCCGGCGGACGCCGACGCGCTCTACGAAAGCCTGGATGAACTGGCCAAGCAAGGCGCAACCATCATCGTCGTCACGCACCGCCTTCCCGAAGTGCTGGAGCACTGCGCGGAAGTGACTGTCTTGCGCGGCGGCAAACTGATCGAAGCAAGGGATGTGAAGGGGCTGACCTCGAGTCAGTTGGCGGAGGCGATTGTGGGTAAGGCGCTTACCGAAATCGCTGCTCCAGAAGCCATCGAGACGGCCGGACACTTGGTAATCAGCGAACTGAGCGTGCGCGGCGCACGGGGCGATCTGGCGCTGAAACACGCGAGCCTTCAGGTGCGAAAGGGGGAAGTGGTCGGGATTGCGGGAGTGGATGGCAACGGCCAGCGTGAGCTTTTTCAGGCGCTGCTCGGCGTGATCCCTGCAGAATCGGGCGCCATTCAACTTGGCGGCGTGGACCTTTTGCTGCTTTCGACCCGCGAGCGAATCGCGCACGGAGTCCGTTTGATTGCCGAGGACCGCCATGACGAGGCGGTGATAGAGGATTGGTCACTCATCGAGAACGCGATCCTGGGCTTCCAAAGGCTAGAAACCTACCGCGACGGCTGGCGGCTGGATCGCAGCCGAACCAAGGGGGCGGCGCTCGAGATGGCTGAGCGGTTCAACACCAAATACAGCGAGCTCACCAACCCGATGGGATCGCTGAGCGGAGGGAACCAACAACGGTTTGTGGCGGCCCGGGCGATGGCAGAGGAGCCATCGCTTGTTCTTGCATTCCAGCCGACACGCGGTCTGGATGTCGAAGCGACTCGGCAAGTTTATGGCGGTCTGCGGACGCTTTGCCGTGAAAACCAGAAGGGCGCACTTGTGGTCAGCTTCGACCTCGACGAGCTCCTCGAATTTTGTGACCGCGTGGTCGTACTGAATCACGGCGTGCTCTCTGAGCCGCGGGCCCGCGACCGGTCCGAAATCGGTCGACTCATGGTGGGGGCTTCAGCATGAAGCCACTCTCGGGCACGGCGCGTATTGTCGTGCTCCTAGTCATTTCGGTGCTCATCGTTGGGTTTGCGGCGGGGTCCTCGGAAGCGTCGGTGGGCGAAGTGCTCTCTAAGATGCTTCTTGGTCCATTCCAGTCTCCGGGTACTGCCAGTAAGTCGCTGGAAAAGTTCACTCCGCTCTTGGTCGCTGGAGTAGCGGTTTTTTGGGCGCTTCGCGCTGGGCTGTTCAATATCGGAGTCGAGGGGCAGTTCGCGGTCGGTGGGCTCGCGGCATCGGCCATCGCGCTTCGAGTGGGTGGGGCCGCAGGAGTGGTGGCTGGATTGTTGGCCGGTACAGCGGCGGGCTGCCTATGGGCCTTGCTTCCTGCTTGGCTGCGCGCCTTTCGCGGTGCTCACGAGGTCATCAGCACGATCATGATGAACAACATCGCGGGGATTGTTTGCGCCTGGCTGATCGCTGGGCCGTTGATGGCACCCAACTCCACGTTCCCTGCGACGGCCTCAGTCGGACCAGATTCGCGAGTCCCAAATGTTTTTCAAAACGGGCCATTCGCCATCAATCTAGCGCTCATCTTGGCGCTGGGAATCACCCTAGCGTACTGGGTTTGGTATTCGCGTTCCGTCTCGGGTTTTGAACTTGCCGCAGTCGGCCAAAACGCAACCGCCGCCCGGTTTGCGGGAGTGCAATCGAAGCAAGTGATGTTCAGGGCGATGCTTGGTTCCGGATCGGTGGCGGGGCTCGCCG
>JALHPH010000207.1 GCA_022842565.1 Fimbriimonadaceae bacterium | reverse complement strand
CGGTGAAGTACGCTCCGAACGGCGGCGATATCACGCTGCATGTGAAGGACGGTGGCGACGACCTGCTCATCGGCGTAGAAGACCAGGGCCTTGGTATTCCGAAGGACCACCTGAACAAGGTCTTCGAACGTTTCCACCGCGTGGATAACGAGGACAACCGCAAGATTTACGGAACTGGCCTAGGCCTCTTCCTGGTCCGCCACTTGGTGGAGGACGTTCACATGGGCAAGATCTGGGTCGAATCCGAGGTCGGCGTGGGCTCCACTTTCTGGTTCCGCGTCCCCAAGCATTTGGACGTGGACGAAGCAAAAGCTGTCAATAGCTAACAAGTGTTGTAAGATGACGTGAGCAGCCATCATTGCGGTGGCTGCTCACAGCTAGTTTAGGGAAGGCGAATTGCAGGATCTCAGCGAACTCTCAGGCGCCTGGCACGGGTGGAGCATCCAAGATGGCGTCCGAATCACGGAGAGCCTGCATCTCAAGATCGGCGCGGGCGGCATCGATGGCACTGGCTGCGATAAGGACGGCGATTTCACTGTTCAGGGATCTTACGACACCAACCGAAACACCGTGCGGCTGACAAGGCGATACACCTGGACCACCGACCCCTCTCAAAGCGGCGTGGGCATCCCTTACGAATACCACGGGACGTGGGATGGCTCGGTAGTCAGCGGTCGCTGGAACCCCCGCACCGCCCCCTGGTATGGAGGCCCCTTCGAGATGTGGCCCGTCAAAGAGGATGAATACTCGCTGGAGGCGCTGGAGGTAGAAGAAGCGGTTGCGCCGCGCGGACGCCCGACGGTGCCGCACTAGCCCTCCTCCGCTAAACTAACTGACATGGACGCAATCGAATTCGAAATCCAGGCTGCCAACCGAGCGATCACCAACCTGTATGCCGCCGCACGAAAAATGAGCGACGAGCAGCTGCGATGGTCGCCGCTTGAACTGGGGCGCACGGCCCTCAGCCAACTGCAAGAATGCGCCATGGCTCCCGTTCTTCAGTCCACAATGATGGCCCCCGAAACCCGCGCCAACCCCGACCCCAAGCTTTTCCGCAAACTGATGGTGGAAGGCGGCCGCTTGAAAACCCTGGAAGAGTGCGAAGCCGCGACCCACGCCAATACCGCGCGATGGGCCGAGACTTTGCGCTCGCTCAGCGAAGAAGACCTCCAAGCCGTCGTCTCGACCCCGTGGGGCGAGGAACTCCCGGTGAGCGCGATCGCCACCATGCACGCCTGGAACATGATCTATCACTTGGGACAGATCAACTACATCCAGACCCTCTATGGCGACACCTCCAAGTCTTAACGCGTAGAGCCACAGGTGCACCGACTGGTCTTCGAAAGCGTGATCCATTGCTCCCAGCAAGAGTTGTGGGATTTCCACGCCTGTGTCTCTGCGCTCCCCAAGCTCACCGCACCGGGGACCCAAGTCACCGTCCTTAACGACGACCTATCGGTGACCGAAGGGAACCTGCACGTCCTGAAGGTACGGAAATTGGGGATTCCGCTCATCTGGAAGGCACGCATCCACACGGTCACGCCGCCGCACGGCTTTAGCGACACCGCGGAGCAAAGTCCTTTCGCGCATTGGCATCACCGCCACGATTTCCTTTCGCACCCCGAGGGTGCGCTGCTGCGTGATACGGTCGAGTACCAGCTGCCGTTCGGCCCGCTAGGGGTGCTGGCGAACAGCCTCTTCGTTGAGCGTGACCTCAAAAACATGTTCGGCTTCCGTCACCAGGTGACGAAAGCCGAACTCGAATCCAAAGGCGCCTAGACTTTTGCCTTTTCGCGGGTCGGGACGACTGCAAGCTCGGGCACTGGGCGAATCTCTTCCTTGCCCTTGTCGATGCTCGTCATCACGCGTCCTACCACGGTCTCCAGCTTGCCCAGCACGCTGTAGGCGTAGTCCTCAGCCCCACGACGCATCGCGGCCGAGTCCTTGTCAGCGCTGCTGCGAATCTCATCGGCTTGCGATTTAGCCAGCTTCAGGATCTCATTCTCATTCAGCATCCGCTCTTGCTCAAGCTTGGCCGTCGCCAAAAGGCGTTCCACTTCGGCTTTGGCCTCTTCCACCAGACGGTCGGCCTCTTTTCGGGCCCCTTCCATGGTCTTGGCGGCATCCTCTCGCGACTGTTCGACCAATCGCTCGCTCTCGCGGGTGAGGTTGGCGGCTTGCTTCAGCTCCAGCGGTAGCGACGATCGAATCTTGTCGATATGCATCTGCACCGCCTCGCGGCTATAGCCCCATACAAGCGGACCAAGACCACGCGGCTGATCCACCGCCAAGTCCTGCAGGTCCTCCAACATTCTAAAGATATCCAAATTCTCTCTAACCTCTTTAAAGGGAGACGGTCCCAAACTCCATTGTGGCACCGCGAAATTGCGGTGAATCTAGCGTTTCTACGGGTTTCGGGCAGACTCCATGATCTTGATGACGCTGGGGGGCACGAAGCCGCTGAGGTCACCGCCCAATCGGAACACCTCGCGAACGATGGTGCTGCTCACGTAACTATACTCCCAGGAGGTCATCAGCAACACGGTCTCGATCTCAGGGGCAAGCTGATCGTTGGCCATGGAGACCTGGAATTCGTAGTCAAAATCGCTCACCGCGCGCAGTCCGCGCACAATGAAAGCCGCCCCTTCCGAGCGGGCATAGTCCACCAACAGGCCATCGAACGCCTTGACCTGCACGTTCGGCAAGTCTTCGAAGCAGGAAGCAAGCGCCCGCAACCGGTCTTCAACCGAAAGCAGGTTCGTTTTCAGCGAATTGGCCCCGATGGCCACGATGACTCCGTCGAAGAGCCGTGACGCTCGTTGGGCCACGTCACGGTGCCCTAATGTGGGCGGATCGAAAGAACCTGGATAAATCGCTAGCCGAGGCATGATTGGTGACACGATACCACCGGGTACCCTCACACCTGCTCCCATGATTGTATTGATGCAGCATGGTGCCACCGAGCACCAAGTCCAAACGGTATGCGAAGCAATTCGCGAGGCGGGTTACGAACCGCTCGTCCTGCCTGGCGAAGACCGGGTGGCCATCGGCATCCCCGCCAACGTCACCGGCGAGGACCGACCGCGCCTGGAGGGCGTCATTGAGAGCATCGAGGGGGTTCACAAGGTCACGCAGGTCACCCGGCCCTACAAGCTCACCTCGCTCGAGTTTCATCGCACGCGCACTTCGTTTGAGGTGAAGGGCGTGCGGATCGCAGAGGACACCTTCACGATCTTCGGCGGGCCCTGCAGCGTCGAATCCTACGAGCAGTTCTCTTCGGCTGCGCAGCTTGCCAAAGAGGCAGGGACCCACGTGCTCCGCGGCGGTGCTTTCAAGCCACGCACCTCCCCATACGCTTTCCAGGGCCTGCAGGTGGAGGGACTCAAAATCATGAAAGCGGTCGGGATCGAAGTCGGCATGCCCACCGTGAGCGAGGTCATGTCTCCCGAGATGGTGGGCGTCGTGGCTGAGCACGTGGATATCCTCCAGATCGGCGCGCGGTCCATGCAGAATTTCCCGCTGCTGAACGAGGCCGGCGCGAGCGGCAAGCCGGTCTTCTTGAAGCGCGGTCCCGCGGCCACCATCGATGAGTTCCTCCTCGCCGCTGAGTACCTGCTGAACAAGGGCAACTATCAAGTGATCCTGTGCGAGCGCGGTATTGTGCCGCTCGATCGCAGCTACACCCGCAATACTTTCGACCTTGCCGCTGTGCCTGTGCTGCTCGACCACACCCACTTGCCGGTGGTCGCCGATCCATCACACGG
>JALHPH010000206.1 GCA_022842565.1 Fimbriimonadaceae bacterium | reverse complement strand
AGATGGCTCGCGGCTGGAGAGCGGGCGACATTGTCCTTCTCAGCGGCGATCTTGGCGCTGGCAAAACCACCTTCGTTCGCGGCGTGCTCGCGGGCCTCGGCGTGCATGAGGGCGTCCGCTCACCCACCTTTAACCTGTTCCAAATCTTTCAAACCAAGCCGCCGGTTCTGCACGCCGACCTCTATCGCCTTCAAAGCTCCACCGGGCTGGGTATAGAGGACTACCTGGACGACCAACTTTGCCTCATCGAGTGGCCGGATCGGTTGGCACCCGAGCACCGCGAAGGCCGCCCAGTGTGGGAGATTCAGTTTGATTTCTGCGAGCGCGGGCGGCGCGTCACGGTCATCGCACCAAATGAATCACAATGAACGCATGAGTTTGCGCGTTGCGCTGCTGGGCGTCGCCCATGTCCACGCGGGCAGCTATGCCCATGCCCTTCGGTCTGCGCAAGGCGCGCACCTCGCCGGGGTCTGGGACGAAGTCCCAGCGCGCGGCAGTGATTTTGCGGCGCAGTGGGAAACTACCACGTGGTCGACGCTCGACGCGGCTTTGGATGGTTGCGACGTCGTCATCATCGCCGCCGAAAACCTGCGGCACGGCGTTCTTATCGAAGCCGCGTGTGCGGCTGGCAAGCCAGTCCTCTGCGAAAAGCCCTTGGCCGCATCGCGAAGCGAGGCCGACAGGATTCGAGCCGCCTTCGAAACCAGCGGAGTGCTTGGCATGACCGCTTTTCCGTGCCCGTTTTCACCGACTTTTCAGCGCGTGCAAGCAAGGCTCAAATCCGGAGAGATCGGGAAGATCGTAGGGATTTCGGCGACCAACCGAGGCACCTGCCCAGGCGGCTGGTTTGTTGACCCCGAGTTGGCTGGCGGCGGCGCGATGATGGACCATACTGTCCACGTGGCCGACCTGCTGTGCCGCCTTCTCGGTTCGGCGCCCATCCAAGTTCGCGCCAGCCTGAACAACCGAATGTACGAAGGCGAGGTAGAAGACTGCGCGCTCCTGATGATGGACTACCCGGACGGCGTTTTCGCGAGCCTGGATGCTTCGTGGTCTCGACGCCCGACGTTCCGCACCTGGGGCGATGTCACTTTCAACCTGGTGGGCGATGTCGGAGTGATCGAAGCCACCCTCTTTGATCAGTTGCTGAACCTCAGCACCAGCGGCACCCGAACGCAATCGGTCGCTGGCTACGGTTCGAACCTCGATGCGCTGATGGTCCAGGAATTCGTCAACGCCATCCGCGAGCAACGCCCGCCGATGGTCACCTGGCAGGATGGTCTTGCGGCGTCAGAGGTGGCTCTGCGCGGTTACGAAAGCCTCATGTCCGTCGGGTCGGCGTAGGCTTAGGAGCATTCCAGCGCGAAATGGCACGCAGCGAGTCTGCGTCGTAAAGCACTGCCGCTACGGGCGCTTTCGCTGGCGTCCAGACGAGCACCCCGCCCGTCGAAGTGGTCACACCCACGTCCTTCGGCAAAACCAGTTCAAGGCCGCTACTGAGTGAGCGGAGCGTCACCGCCTTGGTGTCCTCCATCCTTACGACCGTAGGACGATCGCCCACAAAGCGCATCGGCGTCCGGGACTCGGTGTATAGGGTCCGATCCCCGCTGGGCAACCGCACCGAACCCGCCTGATACGGCCCGTACGCAGTCTTGTTCACAAACAGCATGAGTTTGCCGCCTTGAACAAAGGTCACGGTCGGCTCACCCTCCGAGATGGGTGCAAAGGCTGTGTTCGACATCCCAAGCGACCATGTTTCCAAACCCCAAGCGGCTTCCTGACGCGTTAAGACGCCGATTCCGCTGCCGACGGCGTACATCTTGTCATCGAGGCTGCCGGTCGCAACGCTAAGCCCCGAGAGCGGTGTGAGAATTTCCGGCAGGAGCGAGGTGCCGTCGAGTTCGACTCGCAGCAGCGCCTCCTGCCAGGCGACTTTCTTTTTGTCTTCCCACCGTACGGCGATGTACAAGTTATTATCGATCTGCTCGTAGCCACTCACGGCCGCATATTCGCGGCTCATTTCGCCCTTGGTGATCCGGCCCACGCGGGCCACAATGGTCTCTCGATCAAAAAACCGCGGAGAGGTCACGAAGTCGCCGAGCCGTGTCGAACGAGCGCGGGAACCGCGCTGGATCGTGACGCCGCGCTCATCGAGCGCCACGACGGTGTCGCCGGAGCGAAGCAAAAACTTCTGCGGCGGAGTGGGGCGAGACTCTTTGATCGGCACGCGCTCGCGCTTTCCGCCAGCGACAATATCGAACACGCCGTCCTTGAAGCTCAGCACCGGGTTCGGCGCCGGTGCAGGCGTTTGACCAACCAAAAGGTGCGCACAAAGACCAAAAAGGACGACCATAATGTTCCTAGTATGCACTGTCGCGATTGCGTTCGATGGGTGGATGAGCGTTGCGCTGACGGCAAATTGAACCCAGAACGGTGGAGTCAAGCCGTCGAGGTGGCGAACGTGATGGGCGTGCGCGCCATCTGCATGCTCAACGATCACCGCGAGCGGCTGATTCAGTCGCGCCACGCGGGCCGATCAACAAAAAGCCCCGTTTCCGATGCACGGAAACGGGGCCCGGGTCAAACCTAAGTTCGGCTTATTCCTCGTTCTGCTCGGGCGCAGCACCCTCAATCGGGCGCATGCTGCGACCGCGTGGTGCCGGTCGCTCGGCGGGTGGTTCGCTGACGACGAACGGCAATAGAGCCATCTCGCGGGCGCGGCGGATCGCCTGGGCCACCATGCGCTGTTGCTTGGCGTTGTTGCCATTGCTGCGCATCGGCAAAATCTTTCCGCGCTCGTTGATGAAGCGCTTCAGGATGTTGACCTCTTTGTAGTCAACGTAGTCAATTTTGTTGATGGTCAGGTAGCTGACCTTGCGCCGGCGACCCTTCTTGGGTCGGGCAAGATCGCCTTCCTTCTCGCTCAAAATCGTCGAGGTGGGGTCCAGATCCTTTCGCGAACTGGCGCGCTCACCACCGAAATTCGACGCGGCCGCGGATCCAGATCCGGCTTGCGTCAGTGTGGTTTCTTCACTCATGGGTTTATGGTCCTTAAGCACGGTGGGCCAAACACCCTCCGTAAGGCTCCCTATGATACCCTAAGCTAGCGCCGCAATCGTAGCCTTCACATCGTGCCCGCTGATGCGGGTTCGCGTGCCGTCCGGGGCCGGGTTGACGCCGCTAAAGCTAATTTCGGGATTGGCACTGCAGGAATCCTCGCTGACTTCCTCAAACGGTGCCAGGTGAATGCGGGGAATGCCAGTGGCTTCGGCGATAGCGCGAGCGTTTTCGGCACGAATGTGCCCGGCCGGGTTGATCTCGATTCGGCCCGCCGCGCGCTGGTGGAGCTCTGTGAGCAGCTCGCGCCCCTCCCAAGCCGTGTTTTTGCGACCGCTTGTCAGCAGCCTGGTCACGCCCGCTTCGATGATTTGCTCAAAGGCAGACCATGGCTCAGGTACTACGTCAAAGGCCCGGTGGTGCATGGTCTCAAGTTCATGAGCGTGGGCAACTAATTCACCCAACCGCGCTCTGTCGATCTCGCCGTGCGAGTTCAGCACGCCAAAAACGACTCCGGCGGCCCCTTCTTGCCGTGCAATTTCGATGTCAAACAGCATGGTATCGAACTCATCCGGCGTGTAATCGAACCCACCGCCGCGAGGACGAATCATGACCATGATCGGCAAGGTTGTCGCCCGTACGGCTGCGCGGATCATGCCGTAAGAGGGGGTCATGCCACCTACTTCGAGGCCGCCGCACAGTTCGATGCGATGCGCGCCGGCCCCAGTT
>JALHPH010000205.1 GCA_022842565.1 Fimbriimonadaceae bacterium | reverse complement strand
CGGTGGCGACGCTCGCGGTGGCGTTGGCGTGGTCCTGCAACGGATTCACTTCCATCACTTCGAGCCCCGCGATGCGACCCGATGCGAAGAGGATTTCGTGCAGCCGCTCGGCCAGGTAGTGCCCCTCGCGATAGGTAAGCCCACCGCGAACAATCGTCCCCGTGCCGGGCGCCAGCACGGGGTCCAGCACGTCGACATCAAAGCTCACCCAGACCTTTGCATTGGGCTTCTCATTCAGCCACTGCTCGAAGCGCTGCACCGAAGCGTGCATACCAACGTGGTCGATGTCCTGCATGGTGGCCGTGAAACGGCCCTGCAGATCCTTGATGAACACGTCCTCGCCCCGGTCCACGCTTCGCAGCCCAAACCACGCGATATTGGCTCCAATCAGCTGCCGACCCTTCGGCACGAGCTCCTCTGTGAACTGGTTCCAATAGTGCTCGTTGAACTTATCTTGAATCGGGGGGTCGAGCGGCCGACGAGCCAGCGCGGCCAACGGCATTCCATGGATGTTGCCAGTCCGCGACGTGCTCGGCAAATTAATATCCGCGTGGGCGTCAATCCAAAGCACGATTAGTTCGTCGCCATAAACCTCCAGCGCCGCCGAAAGACTCGCCAAGGCGATACTGTGGTCTCCCCCTAGGATCACAGGGAGCTTGCCATGTTGCAGTGCGCTCTGGACTGCCGGTTTCACAGCCCGCGCCATGCCCATAAACGCCTCAGGGACCAGCATCCGCGGCTCGTCCACGTGCATTTCTTCGCCGTTCGCCCAGGGCTCATCGTGCGAAAAGCTGAGCGGAAAGGGGTCGGCGTAGGAGGCCGGGTAGCCCTGGTCCGAGATGATCCGCGCGAGATCGGCATGGCGTAGCGCCTCGGGTCCCAAAAATGAGCCCTTTTCGGGACTGCAAAGATCGAATGGGACCCCGATCACTTGCACTTGACGCGATTGCATCACTCGATTCTACCGGCCCGGTATCCTTCGCTTCGTGAAACCGATTGGCGTGCTCGCAGTTCAGGGCGACTTCGCGATGCACCAAAGTGCCCTTCACCGACTGGGGCTCGCTTCCAAAGAGGTTCGCACCACCGAAGAACTCGACCTCGTGGATCGCCTCATCATTCCCGGTGGCGAAAGCACGACGGTCGGCCTGCTACTGGACCGTTTCCGGCTGGGCGATGCCATCAAGAGCCGCGTGGCTTCCGGCATGCCGATTTGGGGGACCTGCATGGGCATGATCATGCTGGCGAAGCAGGTCGAAGGGCGCGACCAGTATTCGCTCGGCCTGCTGGATATCACCGTCCGGCGCAATGCCTTCGGCCGCCAAATCCATAGCTTCGAGATAGAAATCCCCTTTTCGCCACTCAAAGAATCGGTGCTGGGCGTGTTTATTCGAGCACCGGTGGTCACGCGGGTTGGCGAGGGAGTGCAGACCCTGAGCGTACTGCAAGAACAGGTAGTGGCGGTTCAAAGTGGGCGAGTGCTCGCGACTTCCTTTCATCCAGAGCTCACCGACGACGTTCGCATCCATAAGTGGTTTGCACAATTGCCCACCGCATAAAACAAAGAACCCGCTGCTCAGGGCGGGCTCTTTGCGATGGAGAGGAGAAGAAGCTTTCCGTTCTGTTCACATCAAAGCTTTTCAGCTTTCAATGGTTCCCTGGCCCGATTCTTTTTCGAAAATCACTTCCCACGTGCCGTCGTATAGGCTCGTTTGCACCACCTGAAGTCCCTGCACGGCATGCGCTAAGCCCTCGATTGCCAGGCCCTCGCCGAATGCGATGGGGGCAAAGTGGAGCACGAGGCGATCATAACGCCCGCTCGCCAGGAAGGAACTGAGGAGCTTCGGCCCGCCCTCAACCAAGAGCCCGTGCACGCCGCGCGACCACAGCGCGTTCAACATCTCTCGCGGAGAATGGCCCGTGAGCATCAGGTCCCCCGGGTGGGCATTCTCGGCCAGAACCATGTGCAAAGTCGGGGCTTGTGAATCAAACACATTGAGGTTGCTTGGAAGCACTCGGTGGGTGTCCAGCGCGACTCGGATCGGGATGCATGGAATGGATGCGTCCCTCACAGTCAGGTTCGGGTTATCGGTCCGGAGGGTGCCGCTCCCAACCATCACGGCACCCATTTCGGCGCGGAGCCGCCTCGCCCGCGCCCGCGCTGCTTCGCTGGTGATCCACTGGCTCGATCTGTCTTTACGCGCCATGAATAGATCAAGCGTCAGAGCGGCTTTCAGCGTCACATAGGGTCGCTCATTGCGCATCGCGGTCAGCCAGACTCGGTTGACTCGCTCGGATTCCCTCGTGAATTCTGCATCTCTCGCCAGGAGGATTCCAGCGCTCGAAAGCCTCGTCTTGCCGCCCTGTGCGATCGGGTTCGGGTCCTCGGTTCCGATCCATACACGGTGAATGCCCGACTCGATGAGGGCGTTTGCGCACGGCGGGGTTCGCCCCTGGTGCGCGCAGGGCTCCAGGGTCACCCAAGCCTCCGCACCCCGCGCGAGTTCGCCAGCCTGGGCCAGCGCCATCGCCTCGGCGTGCGCCATGCCTGCGGCTTCGTGCCATCCCTCGCCGACTACCCTGCCTTCCCGCACAATGACGCAGCCGACATGGGGATTCGGCATGGGGAATCCCCGTCCCGCCAATTCCACGGCCCGAGCCGCAAACTCATTCATTAGTTGTGTCCTTGGGTCGCTGCTTGCTGTGATCACGCAGCGAGCCCTCCACGAGTTCTTCCACCGCCTTCAGCTTGATGTCTGTGAACTCACGCCGAGCTCTGCGCATGATGAGCCAAGAACCCAATGCTGCGGACAAAAAGCTGATGCACGTCACAAAGAAGTAGATCAACGCCCTGAGACCCCATTCGGCAACCACCTTGCGGCTCGTCGCCTCCGCGTCGGGCTGCGGCCCCAGCACCCACGGCCAGGCGATGAGGAGCACCACTCCAAAAACAAACGCCGTCGTCGTAAAGAGCTTTAGCCAGCGCATGCGCGTTTCAGTTGGGCAACGCCATAGCCGATGGTCGGCGTCCGGGTTAGGTAGCTCCCCGATACGAACACATTCGCGCCCGCCGCCTGCGCCATCGCGATGGAGTCCGCATCGATCCCGCCATCCACTTCAATCTCAAGATCGGGCCGCCATTCGCGGAGCTTGCTCACTTTGTCTAGGCACTCCGTAATGAGCGATTGCCCACCCCAGCCGGGGTTCACCGTCATCACCAGGGCGAGGTCCATCACGTCAAGCATGGGATAAAGCGTCTCTACGGGCGTACCTGGGTTGATGGCCACGCCAGCCAGGATGCCCCGCTTTCGGAGCTGCAAGCAGAGCAGGTGTGCGTGGTCGGTCGCCTCGGTGTGAAAAATCACCCGCTTGCAACCGGCTTCTATGAAGGCGTCAAAGTGGAGCGCCGGGGTCAGGGTCATCAAGTGCGCCTCAATGGGCGTAGGAACGAGCTGGTGCAGCGCCTTCGCTAGGTCCGCGCCGAACGTGATCGGCGGCACGAATTGCCCATCCATCACGTCCAGGTGAATCCAATCCACCCCGGCCGCCGCCAGTTCGCGCACCGCAGAGCGATAGTCATCCGCAGGGAAACTGAGGATCGAAGGAGCAATCTGCGGGTGCGGCACTATTCTGGTTGTTCCTCCTCGTTGGTCGGCTTTTTGGTCACTTGCTGCATCAGTTGACCGTTGAAGAAAATCTTGAAATCAACTTGCGAGCCACGGCCCTTGGTGGTGACCTGACGCACTTCGCCGGGTTGGAGCAGGGTGTCCGGGTACACAGTCCTGGTTCCATCGGCGTCC
>JALHPH010000204.1 GCA_022842565.1 Fimbriimonadaceae bacterium | reverse complement strand
AAGGGTCTGCTGAAGGGCGGGCGCGCCGAGACGACCTCTGGCGCCGACCTCTTTGCCCCGATTGCAAAGGAGTTGCTGCCCGAGCGTTCGCAAGCACGCGGTCGCTCGCCCCGTGATCTGGTTTTGGAACACGCCGAAGAGCTCAAGCGCGAGGCGGCTGCCCAGGGCTACGCCGAGGGCATGCGTCAGGGGAACGAAGTGGGCTACGAAAAAGGCTACGAGGCAGGCCGTCGCGAGGGGGAATCAGCCTTGCGGAGCGAGCACGAAGCAGCGCTTCAAGAAGCTGTGGACCTCTTCACGAACGATCTGGACCAAGTGGTCGAGAGCGTGAACAGCGCGGTGGCGCAGTGGTACTCCGAAGCCGAACAACGGCTAGCAGCGCTCGCCGCCGAAACGGTCGTCAGGCTGCTTCGAACCGAGCTGCTAACCCAACCTGAAACGGTGCTTTCATTAGTACGCGAGACCCTCCGAGAAGCGGGTGAAGCCCGTACGGTCCGCGTTCGACTGGCACCTTTCGACTATCCGTACTTGGTGAATGCCCGCGAGCAATTACTCCTTACCTGTCAGCATATCAAGCGGCTCGAATTCGTGGAGGACGGAAGTCTCTCCGGTGGTTGCGTGGTTGAGGCGGAGCAGGGCGTGGTGGACCGCTCGGTGGATGTGTTCACCGAACTCATCCGGGAGGCTGCATAACCATGGGACGCAATCTCACGATCGATTTTGTTCAGCCGGAGTTTGCGGGTCCAGCGGCGCGGCTTGCCGAAATCGCCTCCGGACGTTGGGGCGGCAAAGTGACCCGGGTTGTGGGATTGTTGGTTGAATCCGACGGTCCGCGTGCGCACATTGGCGACGCCTGCACCATCCGAAACAGCGATGGCGAGCAGATCCCTGCCGAGATTGTGGGTTTCCGCGATGACCGAACACTGCTGATGCCGCTCGGGCCGATGCACGGCGTCAAAGCCGGTGCGATTGTGATGACCGAAGCGCGCGGCTGGCGTGTTCCGGTAGGGCCGAACCTTTTGGGGCGTGTTCTGAACGGCTTGGGACAGCCGATGGACGGGCGCGGCACGCTCGAATCGTCGGGGACATACCCGGTAGAAGCTGCGCCGCCCAACGCCATGGAGCGCACCATGATTGAGAACCCCTTCGCGACCGGTGTTCGGTGCATCGATGCGTTGCTGACGATGGGGATCGGCCAGCGCGTTGGTATTTTTGCGGGTTCCGGCGTGGGTAAGAGCACGCTGCTGGGCATGATTGCTCGAAATGGTAGCGCCGACGTAAACGTGATCTGCCTCGTCGGAGAGCGCGGCCGCGAAGTTAAAGAATTCTTGGAGAACGACCTTGGGCCGACGGGCTTGGCGCGCTCGGTGGTCGTTTGCGCCACAAGCGACGAGCCATCCTTGGTGCGCATCAAAGCGGCATTTACGGCGACCGCGATCGCCGAGTATTACCGAGATCAGGGCAAAAACGTGATGCTGATGATGGACAGCGTGACGCGTTTTGCGATGGCACAACGCGAAGTGGGGCTGGCCACGGGCGAACCGCCGAGCTCGAAGGGCTACACGCCCAGTGTGTTTTCGATGCTGCCCAGGCTGATGGAGCGGGCAGGGTGCGGAGTGAAGGGGGCGATCACCGGCATTTACACGGTCCTGGTGGACGGCGATGACATGAACGAGCCCATCGCCGACGCAGCCCGAGGAATTCTGGATGGCCACTTTGTGCTGAGCCGCCGACTGACCAGCAAGGGCCACTATCCCCCGATTGATGCGATGCTGAGCCTGAGCCGCGTGATGCCGATGGTGACGGATGCGACGCACGTGCGCCGAGCCAACCGGCTCCGCGAACTCATGGCCTCGTACAGTGAGGTGGAGGACCTCGTTTCCATCGGCGCATACAAAGCGGGTTCTAAACCGGTGAGCGACGAGGCAATCGAGAAGTGGGACGAGATCAACGCTTTCCTGAGACAAGACAAGGCTGCGGCTAGCCCGTACGCGCACACCAAGGAGCAGTTGGAGGCGATCGTTGGCTAAGGCATTCAAGTTCCGGCTGCAACCCGTGCTCGACCTTCGGGCAAGGGAAGAGGACGAGCAGAAGCAGATTTTCGGCGATGCCCGGCGTCGTCGGTTGGAGTGCGAAGCCGAGATGGTGGCGCTGAATCAGGAGCGGTTAAAACTGCTGGTTGGCGCTGGCAGTTCTCTGGAGGCGCGGCTGAACCTGGAGAACCGGATGCTAGCCCTGGATGACCGCGAAGCTGACCAGCAGGTGATCATGGGCGTGTTGATGGACGAAGAGCGGGCGGCGCAAGAAGCCTGGTTGCAGGCCCGACGGAACCTTCAGGCCATGGAAAAGCTCCGGGAGAATCGGCTGGACGAATGGACCGCCGAAGTCGCCCGAGTGGAGCAGATAGAAATGGATGATTGGGCCACCATGCGGAGGACAGCATGAACTTACAGGGTGCCGATGCGATCAGGGCGCGCATGCAGGCGCTGTCTGGCAAATTGGACGCGAAACTTGGACCGCGAACCACGCCGCCGCCCGCCATTTTGGCGCCCCAGGCCAACGCAAGCGCCCAGCTCACCGGCTCCTTTGAGAGCCAACTGAGCGGCATCGCGAGTCTGAAACCGATGAGCGTGGGGAACTTCAGCCTCGTGCCAACCGGACCCGAGGGACTGAGGAGCCTCATACAAAAAATCGCGGGCGAGGAGGGAATGGACCCGGCACTTGTGGAGGCGGTCGTTGCGACTGAATCGGCTTACGACCCGAACGCGGTCTCGCCTGTTGGCGCGCGGGGCCTGATGCAGCTGATGCCGGCCACTGCGAAATCGCTCGGGGTTCAGGATAGCTTCAACCCAGAAGAAAATGTGCGCGCTGGAACACGCTATCTCAAGCAGATGATCAGTCAGTTTGGGTCGCTGGAGCATGGATTGGCGGCCTATAACGCCGGGCCCGGCAATGTGCGGCGTCATGGCGGCATCCCGCCGTTCAAAGAAACACAGGATTACGTGGTGAAGGTGACCGCAAGGATGAACGCGCTGAGCGCAGAAATGGGGAGTCGGTAGGTTATGGCGAAAACAGGTCTGATCATTGGGGTGGTCGTCGGGTTGCTCGTTCTGGGTGGCGGTGGCTTTGTGGGGGCGGCCTACATGGGCGTGGTGAAAGTGCCAGGAATCACTCCCAAGAACAAGCTGATCGCGGCCAACAAGCTTTACGGCGAGAAGGGAGCGGGTGCCGCTAAGCCGGGTGCCAAGCCCGAGCCCAAGAAGGTGGCCAAGCTCACGCCGCCGCCCAAGCCGAAGCCCGTTGCGCCTAAACCGACGCACACCATCGAACCCGAAATGGGGGCGCAGCGCGTGGCCGACGTGTGGAGTGGGATGGAAAGCGATGCGCTCGTCGCTATCGTGGCCGACTGGCGAGACAATGATTTGGCAAGGGTGCTGGCCCTGATGGACGACCAAAAAACCGGCGAACTCTTGGCAAAGCTGGAGCCAAAGCGGGCGTCACGGTTGACGAAGGCGCTGCAAGCCGAGTCCTCGCGCGTGCCGGTGGAACCGGATAGGTAAACTCGGATCATGAAGAACCCCTTGCCTCTCGAAGTGCGGTTTGCGCTTCCGTTCTTCATTGCGTTGCTTGCACTTCTGATTTATCTACTGCCTCGCATCCGCTAAGGAGCGGGGAGAGGCGCGTTTGGTTCCACATCTAAATCGAGCGAGCTTACTTGTCCGCGCGCTAACCGAAGGCTGCCAGCCAGGGCGATCATCGCGGCGTTGTCGGTGCAAAGTGAATGCGGCGGGACCAGGAACCGGACACCCTCGCGCTCGCATTCTTCGGCC
>JALHPH010000203.1 GCA_022842565.1 Fimbriimonadaceae bacterium | reverse complement strand
CCTCGCGGAACGGTCCGTCAAAAGTCGTGACCCTGTTTCGCCCAGCGCGCTTCGATTTGAAAAGGGCAAGGTCAGCGGCCTTGAGCAGCGACGAAGGATCACGGGCCGTTTCCGGGAAGCTCGAAACGCCCAGAGAGGCCGTCACGTGCCGGGTTCGGCCATTAGCAGACATAAACTCAACCTTTTCGATGCTTTGCCGTACGCGCTCCGCCACCGCCTTCGCCTCCATCAGATCGAGGCCCGGCATGATAACAGAGAACTCTTCACCGCCGTAACGGGCAGGAAGGTCATAGGGTCGTACTGCGTCCTTGATTGCTTGTGCAACCAACTTCAGCACCGCATCGCCCGCGTCGTGACCCTCTTCTTCGTTAAAAGCCCGGAAGTGGTCCACGTCGAGCATCACCACGCCGATACTGGTGCCAGTGCGCTCCGATTCGGCCACACGCCCGAGCAGGAAATCTTGCAGCGCTCGGTGATTTGCTACGCCGGTCAACGGGTCAAAGCTCGCCATGCGCTCAACGGTCTCAAACATCAAGCATGTATTGAGGGCAAGCGAAAGATGCTCGGCGATCACTTCGAACGAATCGCGGTTCTGCGAGAAACGGGTGTCGCCCTCTCGACCCACGAGTTCGAGCACCCCAATAAGGCGATCCCCGACGATGAGCGGGATGATCACCGCGGCGCCGGGCCGCAGATAGCAGACCTTGGCCTCCAGGGCCGAGGCCATCGCGTTCTCGGGTACCGAGTGAACCCATAGGGTCTGGCGTCGGTTGGCCACCAGCTCGGCGCAGCAGCTGAGCCGTTCTCGCGGCTCTAGCGTTTCCATGAGCTCGACACCCTGTCGGTTGATGCCCACGTGCGCTCTGAGCTGCAGGTGCTCGTCATCCACGCCTCGCGACCAAAGCGCAGCGGCTGCCAAGCCGCCCGCCGAGGCAAGCTCGTGCACGGCCAAGACCGCGAGCTCGTTCAGCGTTTGGTGCATCGCCAGCGCCTTACCGATTCGCCGGAACATGTCCGCCGAACGAGATTGCACATCGCGTTGAAGCAGTGCATTCTTTTCGCCTTCGGCCTGGGTGCAAAGGACCAACACATCGTTGGTGCGTTTGCCGCGGTGCGTTTTATTGACGTAGAACCGGATGCCATCCAGGTACAAGGAGCCCCCGGTGTCATCGGTCAGCGCTTGGTAGACGAGGGAAGCCAGCTCGGAATCAAAGACAGAACGCTCTGGGTTGAGGAGTTCGATCGAGTTTGCTAGGCCCCAGCGCTGTTTTACGCGGCCGTGAGGAGTGACGAGGGCGACGCCAATTTGGGAGGGATCGAGGGCAGAAAGGAGTCCTGGCTCACCGATGTCTGCAACAATACGGTGGCCACCTCGAAGGCTCAATACAACCGGATAACCCTGGGTTTCCCAGGGTTGATCGTAGTCGTAGACCTTTATGCCATAGTCGGCTAGCAAGGACTGAAGCCTTGCCAGCGCCATTCGATCGCTCAACCCACAAAGAATATCGGCGCGTTCCGAATCGCTCCGTACCCCGAAATATTTTAGAGAACCAGAATCTTTCCTTCGGCGTCCATAATGCGTCATGCGCGCACCTTGGCAGTCGTTGGGTTTGATGCTGCTCTTGGCCGGATGCGGCGGGGACGGCACTACGGGCGGCAGCGGCGATTGCAGCACCGGCTTGGTGCGAAGCACGCTGAACTACACCACCGAATGGACGAGCGGCGGCCTTGGTAATTCGCAAGTCCTCACCCTGCTGGACCGTAATGGGAATGCTCTTGGCACGCGCGTGCTGAATCGTGCCACCAATGAAACACTCGCGAGCCTCACTGACCTCGGTTCCGGTGCCCACCGCCTCGTCACCGTGCTTTTTAGCGGACCGGACGGAACCGGCACCGAAATCGGCCGGATTGACACCGCCATCACGCTTTGCCGGGCGACGACCTTTGCCACGCGCACTGGACGGACCGCCACAACGCTGAAAGTGATTCCCAACCCGGCATCAACTGCCGAAAACCGAGCACTGCGGTTTTCGGCGTATCCGGAAACGCCCGAGGGCGTCGCCGAGTTCGTGGCTCCCGGAACGCTGGAGTGGACAGCACTCGGCGGGCTAGGAACCATCGACACCAGCGGCAACTTTCTTCCTTCGGCGGATGGCAGTGGCACCGTACGAGCGCGCATCACCTCTCGCGGCATGTCCACCAGCGCACCGCTGTCCGTCACCCCCGTCACGCCCACCCGCGGCAAGTGGACGGTGATGGTCTTCATGAACGCCGCCAACGACCTGTTCACCTTCAGCACTCTGAACATGAACCAAATGGAGACGGTCGCGAGCAATCCCGACGTCCGGTTTGTGGTCCAGTGGAAGCAGGCCAAAGACCTCTTTTCGGGATCGACGTTCAACGGCACCAGGCGGCTCCTGGTTAAGCCAGATAGTTCTAACCAGGTGGTGAGCGACGTGCTGCAAGACATGGGGCTCACGGTGGACATGGGCGACCCCGATACGCTCAACGAGTTCATTTCCTGGACGAAGCAGTACTACCCCGCCGACCGATACGCGCTCATCGTGTGGAACCATGGCAACGGCTGGCTCCGCAGCCCAGCGAGTGCGCACAGCCGTGGCGTGAGCTACGACGATGAAACGGGCAATGCCATCCAGACCTGGGAGTTGACACAAGCCCTTGCCGGCCATGATGTCGACATCCTCAGCTGGGACAGTAGCTTGATGCAGATGGTCGAGGTTGCCTACGAAGCCCGGAACCATGCCGAATACATCGTCGGCAGCGAAGAAAGCCCACCCGGCGAGGGTCTGCCGTATCAGCTCGTGTTCTCGCGGTTCCGCGACAATCCGAACGATACGACTCGCAACCTGACCAAGGCCTTCGTGGACGGCATGCTCGGCAATGCTCCTTATGCGTCGCGCAAGATCACACAGAGCTCCATCGAATCGGCGAGATTGCCCGCTCTGGCCACCGCGCTCGACAACTTGGCGGCGCAGATGATCTTGGCGGGGGCGAGTTTGAATACGGTCGTGCCGCAGGTCCGCGCGAACGCCCAGAGCTACAGCCCAACCGCCACCCGCGTTTACCGCGATATCGGGCACCTTTGTGATCTCCTCATAGCGAATTCCAGCACACCGGCAGGAGTGAGAAGCGCCGCTCAGCAAGTGAAAACTGCTTACTCAGTCGCGATCGCTTGGGAAGGCAACAACTCGAATTCGCCAAACAGCTCGGGCATCAGCATCGACTTTTCGCCGAGCAGCAGTCATGGGCCATTTGCCGCTGACTACGGCCGGTTGGCGTTTGCAGTCGACACTCGCTGGGATGCTTGGCTGAGTCAGGCACCCTAAAATCAGAGGGGCCGACATAAAGTCGGCCCTGGGGATTGGGGATGCTCGGAGCTCCGAAGAACTCCGCCTAGTTGTTTGGGTGTCGTTCCCCCGAGGGAGTCCGACATCTGGACCATTCCACCCCCGTTCCAGGTTCGGACTAGCCACCTTACCGGGCTGGGCCGGTCGGACCCAAACTCTAGCAGCCTTGCGCGCGGAAACATGCTAGATTGTTGCGATGCGCGTATTTTTGGCGACCGCTTTGGCCATGTTAGGAACACTGGGAGGCACCTCTCAGGAGCCTGATGCACCCATTGTAGTGATTGATCCGGGTCACCCAAGCGAGATCGGGCGAGGCACGACCGGGAAGTCAGTTTCGGAGATGGAGCTTTGCTGGAAGGTTGCCTTGCTTGCCAAGGAACAGCTGAGCGACCAAGGCTGGGAAGTTTATTTGACGAAGCAATCAATGAACCAAATGGTCAAGAACCGCGACCGGGCGGCGGTCGCTAACCGGGTGAAAGCGGACTTGATGGTTCGGTTGCATGCCGATTACGCGC
>JALHPH010000202.1 GCA_022842565.1 Fimbriimonadaceae bacterium | reverse complement strand
TTCAATACGACTACGAAGTCAGCTGCCCTGAAGCCGACGCCCTTGTCGAACATCTCCTCGGCTCTCCTGGCTGCCTGGGGGCCAGAATGGTGGGCGGCGGGTTTGGCGGGATGATCCTGGGCCTCTTTTCGGGCCCCACGACACTCGAAGGGGGCCTCAGCGCGAAGCTCGCCGAAGGAGCCCGCCTCATTCACCAAAGGTAATCTCCTCGCATGATGTACCCCTCGCGGAACGTCCTCGGCGGACCCCTCCAATCCTGCAGCGAACGCCCCGTTACAGGGTTTTTCCGCGATGGTTGCTGCAATACCGGCCCCGAAGATTTTGGGCAGCATACGGTCTGCGTGGTCCTCACCGCAGGGTTTCTGGCCTTCAGCAAGGAACGCGGAAACGATCTGAGCACGGCCCCGCCCGGAATGGGGATTCCCAGGACTCCAGCCCGGCGACCAATGGTGCCTCTGCGCATTACGATGGGAGGAGGCCAGGCAAGTAAATGTGGCTCCGAGGGTGATCCTCGAAGCCACTCATGAGCGAGCGTTGGAGTTCGTCAATCTCGACGATCTCCGCGCGAACGCTTAGCCCTTCAGATGGGCGCAGACGGCGTCGGCGAAGCCGGACGTTGTTGCCGATCCACCTAGGTCGTAGGTCTTGGTGCCTTCGCTCAGGGTCGCTTCCAGGGCCCCTTCGATGTTCTTCTTGGCGTCTAGCTCGCCCAAGTGCTCCAGCATCATGGTGGCGCTGAGCAGCAACGCAGTCGGGTTCACCTTGTTCAGTCCCGCGTACTTGGGGGCTGATCCGTGCACGGCCTCGAAGACTGCGCACTTGGTGCCGTAGTTGGCACCCGGAGCAACGCCCAAGCCGCCCATCATGCCTGCAACCAGATCGCTGACGATGTCGCCATAAAGGTTCTCCGTCACCAGGACGTCGTAGCTGTTCCAGCGCGTGACCAGCTGCATGCACTGGTTGTCCACGATGTTGTCCCAAGCCTCAATCTCGGGGTACTCGGCGGCGACCTTCTTGAAAGTGCGCAGGAACAGTCCATCAGCGACCTTCATAATGTTCGCTTTGTGCACGCACACCACTTGCTTGCGGCCGTTCTTGCGAGCGTACTCGAAGGCAGCGCGGCAAATGCGCTCGCTGCCGAACTCGCTGATGATCTTCAGCGATTGCGCAACGGTCGGCGTGACCATGTACTCAATCTGAGCATAAAGGTCCTCGGTGTTCTCACGGAAAATCACTAGATCGAGCCCTTTGAACGGTGTCTCGACGCCGGGGAGCGACTTTGCGGGTCGGACGCAGGCGTAAAGGTCCAACTTCTTGCGGAGCGTGACGTTTGGCGAAACCGAGCCCTTTCCAATCGGTGTCGTCATTGGGCCCTTCAGGCCGATGCCCACTTCTTTGATCTTAGCGATGGTCTCATCCGGAACGATGGGCTTCCCGGCTTCAACGCAAGCCAGGCCAGCCTCAACGTCGATCCAATCAATGTTGAGATTTGCGGTGTTGAAGATCTTCTCGACTGCTGCGACGAGCTCGGGGCCAGTGCCATCCCCACGAATCAATGCTACTTTGTGTGCCATATCTTTGTGTTTCTCCTGCCGCTGCTTAGTAGGGCTGGCTGTAGAGGTTCTCTCCTTCGTCATTTCGGAAAAGCTTCTGGCACTTCACCCAGGTCCAGCCGAGTTCGGTGATGTGCAACACCAACGCGTCGATGTCCTCATTGCTCACGACCGTGTCGCTCTCAAAGCGGCATCGGGGGTAGTCCAAAAGGTCGATTTCAGGGGCGGGGGGTGGATAAATGCGTGTGCCACGGTTCGAAATCAAGGTGAGCTTCATCGTGCGAAACTCTTTTGGGAGATCGGGAGTGGTAGGCGTCCAGAGGTAAATATCTAGGCCGTGTAGGTTAAAGTTCAACGTGGTGTCCTCACTTTCTCTTGATGGTCGCCGGACGCACGCGCCCGCCATCTAACTGGGGATTATGAAAGACCTGGACCTCCCTGCGCTGACAGGCTGACTGGGTTGGGGCGATAGCAAAAGGGCACCGCTCGTTCGAAAGAAGAGTGGTGCCGCAGGCCGGACTCGAACCGGCGACCCAAGCATTTTCAGTGCTTTGCTCTACCAACTGAGCTACCGCGGCATGGATGGCGCGGATGACGGGACTTGAACCCGCGGCCTCCGGCGTGACAGGCCGGCGCTCTAACCACTGAGCTACACCCGCGCGTGGGTGCAATCCGAGAGTATGGCAGGAGTTCTCACCCCGTGCAAGGGGTCGGGCGAGAATTCCGGTCAATTCACCTTAGTTTGTTGAACCTTCTTTCGACGGCGAAGCCACCAAATGATGCCAGCTACCGGCAACCAAACGGGCGCAAAAACCAAGCCGTAAACGGCAAGCCGCCCCAGCCAATAGACCGTGCCCATCAGGCGTTCGGTCGCGCCAACCCACGTATCGTTGAACCACGAATTCCTTTGGTTGGGGTTGATCGGCTTGGCTTCGGTGACCAGCGTGACATTGAGCGTGCTGAGATCAGCCAGTTCGCGTTGCGCTCGGAGGGTTGCGTCCATGCTCTCGATGTCGCTCCTCAGCTGCATCAACTTCTCCTGGACCGCGATCGAGTCTTTCAGGAGCTTGGCCTGCTCCAGGATCTTCAGGTAGGAGGCTTCCTGAGCGCGCATTACGCGAAGCCGTGCATCCAAGTCCACGATCTGGCTGGTGATGTCCTCGCTGGAGATACGTTTTTGGCTCACGATGCCGAGGTTTCCGGCGATGCCCATGGCTTCGTCGAACTGCTTGACGGGGATGCGGAGGGTGAAATCAAGTCTTCGCACCGAACCCTCTAAATTGGAGGTGGACGAGGACTCCACATAACCCTTGACCTGCTTCACATAAGTCAAAAGCTCTTGCTCGGCGACGAGGAGATCTTTCACCTGAACCGTGATGGCTCCGCGATACACGATGGACCGCTCGCGGATGGCCGAGGTTGCGACAGCGGTAACAGAAGCCGAGGAAGCCGCGTCTTCCGCCATGGACCGCTCAAACGCCGGTGCCTTCATTCCTGAAGACGATGAAAGCCGTGCTTGGCTGCAACCACCTAACACGATTGCCAAACTTAAAAGAGCGAAAAACGAGGTTCGCATAAGACACTCACTGACTATTTCAGTTTAACTGGCTGCTATCGCGGATGGTTCCTGACGACAAAAAGCGAGCCACTCGTTTCCGAGTGACTCGCTCCTCTCACTGCCTTTCTGCTTAGCTCTTGGCGCCCATGGCCTCGCCGACCAGGGCCTTGAAGGCATCCATATCGTGGATGGCCAGTTCGCTGAGCATCTTGCGGTTCACTTCGATGCCCTTGCTGTTCAGGGCGTGGATGAACCGGCTGTACTTGACGCCGCACTGATCGCACGCGGCGCTCAGGCGGACAATCCAAAGCCGTCGAAAATCTCGCTTCTTGGCGCGTCGGTCGCGGAAGGCGTACTGCCCCGACTTCATCACCTGCTCATGAGCGCGCTTGAAGACGTTCTTCTTGCGGCCGAAATAGCCACTTGCCTTCTTGATAATCTTCTTGTGGCGCTTGTGGCGCATCAGGCCACGTTTAATTCTTGCCATTGTGTGTTTGTTTTCCTATCTCTTTTTGGTCTTGGGCCGCACCGGGTCCCAGCCGTTTCGGGCGGTAGCGGTCAACTTTGCGGCGAGTCGATGAGGGGGCGGTGAGGGGTTAGATCACCAGCATGCGTCGAACACGCTTGAGCTCGCCCTTGAAGAGTACGGGCTCGCCCTCAAGGCGACGTCGGCGCGACTTGCTCTTAGCAAAGAACATGTGATTGTTCGCGCTCTTGCGCCGCGTGATCTTGCCGGTACCGGTGATCTTGAAGCGCTTCGCAGCCGTTTTATGGGTCTTGA
>JALHPH010000201.1 GCA_022842565.1 Fimbriimonadaceae bacterium | reverse complement strand
GAACTGGCCGAAGCGGTCGAGGTCGGCGATCACGAGCGCGAGCTCGTGCCCGTGCCGCTCGGCCGCCGACCAGTGCTCCTGGAGCCGCCGCTCGAACGCTTCGGGACGCAGGAGCTCCTCATCATTGTGTTTGTGGTGGTGTTGCTGTTCGGCTCCACGCAGATCCCAAAGCTCATGAGGGGCCTTGGCCAGGGAATGGGCGAATTCCAAAAGGGAATTAAAGAAGGCGAACGCAAGGAGGACAAATGAAACCACTCGATTTAATGGCATTCGGTTTGGGAACGCAAGAGCTGGTCATCATCTTTGTGCTGATCCTGCTCCTATTTGGTGGGAGCAAGATTCCGCAGCTCATGCGCTCGGTGGGTCAGGGCGTGGGTGAACTGCAAAAGGGCCTGGAGGATGGCAAGCGCGCGCTTGAGTCCGCCGCGAAGCCTGAACCCTCCACTGATCCTAAAGACCCCCGCTAAGTCGTCTAGAGGTCGAGCTCGGCCCACACCATTGTGTGGTCGCTCGGCCTTTCTTGTTTGCGGGGTTCCAGGTCGATGTCGCATGCCAAGGCTTTGTCCGCGTAGCTTGGGGTCGCGTAGATATGGTCAATGCGCCAGCCGAGGTTGCGCTCAACTGAGCGAGGAACCACGAACTCAAAATAGGAGTACTTCCCCCCTTCCGGATGGAATCGCCGGAATAGATCGGTGAGACCGCGACCGACCAAGGCCTGCAACCGGGAGAATTCATCTGGGTGATGGCAGACGCCGCCGAGCATTTTAGGTGAGTCGAATACGTCGAGCGGCGTCGGGGCGACGTTGATATCGCCTGCCCACAGCACTTCGCCAAAGGTCGCAATCTCTTGATCCAGCAGGGCGCCAAAACGCTCCAGCCAGCCGAGTTTGTAGGTCCATTTGTCCGAGCCGACCTTGGTGCCGTTCGGCACATAGGTATTGATCAGTCGGATTCCCTGCACCGTGGCCGCGAGGATGCGTTTGTCGTCTGGCCAGGCCGGGTCGCCGTAACCCTTTCTCACTTGCTCAATGGGGTGCGGACTGATGATCGCGACGCCGTTGTACGATTTTTGACCGTCGAAAACCACCTGAAGGCCCGCTTCCTCGAACTCGCTCACCGGAAAGAGGCCGTCCTCGCACTTGGTCTCCTGCACCAGCAGAGCGTCGATGTTGTGCTCCCACACCCATTCGATGGCAACTTGCGATCGCAGGCGGATCGAATTGGCATTAAAGGTGGCAACCTTCATGCGTGCAAGGGTACCAGCCGAGTGGATCGGTACAATTGCGCAGATGGAGCGATGGAATCCAGAGGCATTTGCAAAGGGCGATTTGAGCTGGGTGCTCAAGCGCTCCGACATCGTGTTGGAGCGCCGCCGGCGTGGGACTTGCTTGCTTTGCGCGGGCCGACCCATTAATGAAGCAGCCCTGTGCGACGTCTGTATGACCATGCTCAACCGCGAAGAACTGGGTTTGGTCGAGACGTGGACGGCGGGGGTCTTGCCCGATTGAGCCCGCTGGTTTGGGGGTTCCTTGTTGTCGTTCTGGTTCTTACTTGGTATGCCGTGCGGGCGCGATTAGCGCGCTCGGCCTACCTGGCACACACCGAGTATTGGGTCTACGTCCGCTCGGAGGAGCTTCCCAAGATCGAGGCGGTGATGGATCGCATGATTTCGGCCAATCCCTATAACCGGCGTGGCAACGCTTGCATCGGAGCAAAAGAGGGGATGCTGTTCACCGATATTCGTCTGCACGTTGGCTTAGCGCGGCGAGAAAAAAACCCGGCACTCTTTCGGCCCGATCTGGAGAGCGCGACGGTTGTTCCCTCGCGCGAGGCACTGGAGGCTTTGGCCGAGTGCCACATGCTGGCGCGGGTCAGCTATGTGGCCGACAAGTCCCTTCCCGACAGGCGGCATTTGCAGTTTCTTCCCCACTATGCGGCTGCGCTGAGCGATCTGATGGATGGCGTGGTGGTGTTCGACCGAGTTTCAGAGGAGTTGTTGCTCGCCTCGGAGATGCAGGCGCGCATGAAATCGCTGCCAAATTGGGAGAGGATTGATGCCCATTGCAGGGTCGTCGAAGTGAGCGAAGACGGCGGCTTGAGCATCCAAACTAGGGGTTTGCGCAAGATCGGCCTGCCGGAGCTGGCTTCCCTGCCCGTTCCGCCCGACGAGCGGCAAACGGCAAGAATGGTGGTGGAAGAATCGCTCGTGAGAATCTGGAAAAAGGGTGAGTTGACCCTGGAATGGAGCGTGAAGGTCATGGATACAAGTTTTCAGGTGCGCATTGAAAGTCAGACTCTAAAAGAGGCCCGGCTGCGGATACTGCGCGAGGTGGAGGCATGAGGCGGATTCGACTGATTCCGTGCCTCGATATTCAAGACGGACGGGTGGTGAAGGGCGTGAACTTTGTCGGCATCCGCGATGCCGGTGACCCCATCGAGCTCGCCGAGCGATACGCCGCAGATGGCGCCGATGAGCTGGTGTTCCTGGACATTACCGCGAGCCACGAAGGACGCGCGCCCGTTATTGACCTGGCCCGCAGAGTCGCTGAGCGGATCTTCATTCCGTTTACGGTGGGCGGCGGCATTCGCGACGTGGCGACCATTCGTGAGGCTCTGCTGGCCGGGGCCGACAAGGTGAGCCTTAACTCGGCTGCGCTCGCGCGACCCGAGCTTGTTCGCGAGTCCTCGGAGCGGTTTGGCGCGCAGTGCACGGTGGTTGCTATTGATGCCAAACGGCGCTCGGCTGGCTCGTGGGAAGTCTATAGCCACGGCGGCCGAACGCCCACTGGCCTGGACGCTCTGGAATGGGCCGCGCGGGTCGTGGAGTTGGGGGCCGGTGAAATCCTCCTGACCAGCATGGATGGCGACGGTAGCCACGAGGGTTACGACCTGGAATTGCTGGCCGCAGTTGCGCAGGCCGCGCAGGTGCCGCTCATCGCCAGCGGCGGCGCGGGAAAAGCGAGCGACTTGGTGGATGCCATCCGGCTGGGCCACGCGGACGCGGTTTTGGTGGCCAGTCTCCTGCACGATGGTCACACGACGATCCCTGCGCTGAAGCAAGCGATGGTGGAATCGGGTTTGCCAGTGCGCACTCACCTGCATTCCTAACGGGTTTTTGCGCGATTCGCCCGCTTGGCACGAGGGTTGCAACAGGATGCTCAACAGTCCCGAAACGCAAGAGCGAGAGGACTGATGGGACGACAAGAAAGTTGCCCAACCTGACAAAAAGAGAGAGAGCATCGGCCCCACGGATTCCTCCGGGGGCCACTTTTTTGTGGTTTAGGCCGCGTCGGGAAGCAACAGATGCAGCACTTCTTCGCGCTCGACCTGCTGCATAGGCGTGCGAGGCGGGCCGATCTCGGTGTCACCCAAGTTCATCAAAGATTTCACCACGCGCGTAACGCCGTGTTTCCGCATTGCCAGCGCGATATCCACGCGGTGATTCGTAATTTCTGGAATTCCGGGCGTGGCCCAAATGGTAGGGTCAATCAGGCCAAGCGGAGAAACGTGAAATTCTCCGAGCGAGAACTCATCGCTGGTGGCGTAAGGCGAACTACAAAGTGACTTGTCCCAGGCTTCTTTGAGCGGCAGGACTTTTCGGAGGCCGCGATGGTGCAGCACTTCATCAAAAAGCTCGTCGGGGTGAATCTCGGGGTTGGCGACGAGGAGCGTCGGCAAACCCGAGTGGTCGCAAATCATCTTAAGATGGCGCTGAATCTCGGCGATGGTGTAGCGACCGTAGAATGGCGGAATGATCATGGCCGCGCGCGCGCCGTGGCGGGAGGCATGCTGACCCAGATCGAGCGCGGTCATGGTACTCAGCGCGGTGGCGTTCACGATGATCGGGACTTGGCCCTGCGACTCTCGAATGACAATTTCGAGCACGAACTTGCGCTCGG
>JALHPH010000200.1 GCA_022842565.1 Fimbriimonadaceae bacterium | reverse complement strand
TTTGCAGCTTCTCTTCGACCTCTTTGCGCTCGGGGCCACTTCGGAACCGGTTTAGGATATCCAGGCGAGTGGGGAAAGCCGCGAGCCGCTCGGCAAAGTTGCGATAGTGCTGCTCGCTGAGGATGGTGGTCGGGCAAAGCATGACCACCTGTTTGCCAGCCTGCGCGACCTTAAAAGCCGCTCGAATCGCCACCTCCGTCTTTCCGAATCCGACGTCGCCGCAAACCAGGCGGTCCATCGGAAAATCGTTGTTCAGGTCGCGTTTGGCGTCACGAATCGCCTCCATCTGGCTCTTCGTTTCCATCCAGGGGAACGTCGCTTCCATTTCGGTTTGCCACGGGCTGTCCGGGCCAAAAGGGGTTCGCTGCACCGCCTTGCGCTGGGCGTACAGTCGCGTGAGGTCTCGGGCAAATTCGCGCGCCTCTTCCCTGGCCTTCCGGACGGTCTTTTGCCACTCGCCACCGGTGAGGCGATTGAGCTTGGGCGGAACCTCGCTGGGGTTCAGGTATTTCTGGATGCGGTCGAGCTGGTCGGCGGGCACGTAAAGCTTGTCCGGCGGAGCGTATTCGATGAACAGATACTCTTTGTCTACGCCGCCGATACTCCGCGTGACAAGCCCCCGGAACACCCCAATCCCAAAGTTGATGTGCACCACGTAGTCGCCATCTTGCAGGTCGAGAATCGTCGTGATCGGAACACCCTCATTGAATTTTCGTTGGGGCAGCTTAAGCCGACTGACCCCGAACAATTCAAGATCGGAGACAAGCGCGACTTGGGCATTCGAACTGAGGAATCCGCCCGCCGGGTTGCCCTCCACCAGCCAAAGCCCAGGTTCCAGGTCCGCGCCAGGCTCTAACTTTTTGCCGTAAAGCTCCGCGCCGTCCAGTACGGCTTGCGCGCGATTCGGCTGATCGGTTGCAATCGCAACGTGCCAACCTGCGGCCAGCCAGCCCTGAAGCGCTTGCGTGAGACCGGCGCTATTGCCCCGATAGGCATCCATGCTCAGGAGCTCGGCTTGGATCACGCGGTTCGCGGCCACCCAATCGGGCGCTTCCGCAAAGTGGGTGAGCGCCAGAGTGTTTGGACGGCTGCCCAGGTGCTCGGCCGGAAGCATGAAGTCGCTGACGGTGCTGGTCAGGAGTTCGCCCCGGGCACGCCGGGCAGAGAGCGCATCGCTCAGATCGGCCTCCGATCGCCCTACAATCGGCTCCAACTCGAACGGGTCGTCCAGCACCAGAAGTCCATCCTCGGGAA
The DNA here is from genome assembly GCA_022842565.1 of Fimbriimonadaceae bacterium. Classification (GTDB taxonomy): domain Bacteria; phylum Armatimonadota; class Fimbriimonadia; order Fimbriimonadales; family Fimbriimonadaceae; genus JAFLBD01. The sequence continues at coordinate 2,699 of JALHPH010000200.1, read as the reverse complement.
GCAGGTCTACGGCGCAAGCAGACTCCGGATAGAGCACGGGTCGATAGAGATCAAGCCGATCGAAGAACTGCTTGCGCGCCAGGCACTTGAGGTCGCCTTCGATGAGGTCCCGCATGCGCGAGGCGAACTCCTCGTTCATCCCGGCGAGCTCGTTTTGTAGTGTCTCGCGGAGCAGTTCGAGCGTGGGCGCAAGCTCGGCGTCTTCAGGATATAGCGTCTCTCGGCTGGGGCCAATTTCGATAGAATCGATGGGGTGGAGAGACCGCTGCGTGTTGGGGTCGAACACACGAAGCGACTCCACTTGATCATCGAACAGCTCCACGCGGATCGGCTGGTCTAGCCCGGCCGGAAACAGGTCCAGAATGCCACCGCGCTGACTGAATTGCCCGGGAATGCGCACCGGATCGCCTGGCTCGTAACCCAAACGGTTGAGCACCCTGCGCAAGCCCATCAGGTCGAGCGTTTTCCCGGGCTCAACTTTCACATAGGTTTCCCGGAAAACATCGGGCGGCAGCGTCCGTTCCAAACACGCGTTCGGGGTGGCAAAAACAACCGCGTCGGGCTGGGTGAGGAGAAACCTTAGTGCGCCAATACGGTCGCTCAACGCCATCGCTTCGGGCGGTGCGTCTTCAAAAAGCGAAGAAACGCCGCTGGGAAGCTCGCGCATGCGCGATTCACTGATCCCCGCCATGGTGAGCTTGGCTTGCCACTGAAGGGCGCGATCATGGCTGGCGCACACGATGATGGTGGGGCGAGGGCGACGCAGAAGCTCTTGAGCGAGCATCAGCGGACGGGCTTCCGGCGCGAGGGCGCGCCATTCCCACCGACTGTCGGGGGAATGTTGAAGGGGCTCAAGCGCCCCAAGGGAGCTAAATTGTCTTAGCCACTCGGAGAGTCGCACTAGCTCACGTTATACCAGCCTCAGAGTCAATCTCTTCTTTTTGCGCAAGACGGGTGCATAATGGAAACATGCAAGCGCAAGAGCCGAAAAAGGAGTTTCAGTTTTCGCTTACCCCGTTCTGGCCATCGGTGGCCATTAGTGAACAAGCTTCGGAAAAGCTGAGGGACCTCAACATCCTGTATGCAAGCTTTCCGCTCGCTTTTCAAAAGACCCTCGCGTGCGTTCTGGAACAGCACCGAACCAACCCAAGCGAGACTCGCATTACGGTTGCTGAAGTCGTCGGCGAGGGTGATGTCCCGCTCGGCATCCGCTTAAGCTACAAAGTGAGCAACGATATCCTCACACTGTGCGATATCTGGACGCCGGTTCAACCCTCGCTGTTTGCAGTCCCAAAGTCCTGAGCCGCCACTTCGTTGCCACGCGTGGTAATCTGAGTTCTGGTCCACAGTGGGACCACTTCATGGAGGATATGACTTATGAGATTACTTTCAATCGTTTTGATCACCGCGTTTGCGTCGGTGAGCATGGCAACCCAAAGTCTCGTCGAAGTGCGATTCAACCGTCCGCTCGAACTGCGGCGGTTCTCTGACTTCGAATCATTGGAAGATTTCAACGCCCAGAAGCCTTACACCCTTATCGGAAGCTACCAATGGATCTCGGGAGCGAACCTGACCGGTCTGAATTTCCGTGGCTACAACGCCACCCAAGGAGGCGCATTCGAATATCGTCTAGGGGTGAGCCGCCTCAAAGTGGACGCACCACCCATTTCGCCAGCGGCGCTTAACTTCGGAAATATTGAAGTGGACGATTGGGGCTACTCAGTTGGCGTTGGATATCAAGCCGCAGTGCCTCTGGCGCAGAATCTAACTTGGGCTGCGGATTTTGACTTCGTTCGTGATGCCTTTGGCGATCTCAGCTACTCTCCAAGCGCAACTCTGAGCTACGGCTTGCCGAAACAACAGGGCCTTCGCAGCTACGTGGACGTCACCCTGGGTTATGATTTCTTTGATCCAGATGGTGCCGACAACGAGGATGCGCCGAGCCTGAGCCTTGGGCTCGCGCTCGAAAGCAGCCAGGGCTTCGGCTTGCAGTACGTGTATGTGGTCCCGAGTAACATCCAGGAATATTCTTACAGCATCCTGGGAACCTATATGATCCCAAACAGCAACGGGATCAAAGCCATTTTTGGCTTCCGAAGGGATGACGTCAAATACATCGGCCTCTCGTTTAGGTTCTAGTTTCCCGTAAGTCCCTGACGGCTCTGCGCAGCCGTCAGGGACTTACTTTTGTAAACCAGGGACCCACGCCGTTGTGCGACCGCCGACGGTCTCGCGGATGAGTGTCTGTCCCGAGACAGTCTCTGGCCCCCTTGCGCCGCCCCACCGCACGTGGAAAAGCCAATCCTCGGGGTATTGATGCTCGTCTGCGCCTACGGAGACCGCCTTATCAATCACTTTTTTGATTTCGCGCCTTAGAGCCACGATTTCCTCTGAGGTCAACGTCGCACCTGGCCGCTGCGGCGCGATTCTGGCGTGGTAAAGCACCTCATCGGCGATCCAGTTGCCGATTCCGCAGACGAATGTCTGATTCAGGAGCAGCGCCTTGATCGGGGCTTTGCGGCGCGCGAGGTGCGCCTGCCACTGCTCTTGGCCGGGAAGATCCAGCCATGCGTCCCTGCCCAGCTTCCTGATCATCGGGTCCGAGGCTAACTCATCGGCCCACCAAAGCCGGCCCAAGCGCCGTCCATCCGTGAAAACGACCGCTCGTCCCGTATCGGCGGTCAGGCTCATGCGCAAAA
>JALHPH010000199.1 GCA_022842565.1 Fimbriimonadaceae bacterium | reverse complement strand
GCGGGGTCGAACGTCGCTGACTGTGTTGTAAGGCCCGCTGTGCCTAGCGCGGTTTCGAACAGGTTGTCTAAACTCTGTGCTGGGGCAAACGAGGCCAAAGCGGCGATCATTCCAATGAAATATGGCTTCATAGCGTTGACGGTTTTCTTTAGTCTCCAGGTCGCAGCGTCACCTGTGGACGAGCCTTTGCTTTCAACGCCGCTCGCCCGCGTTGAGTTCTCGGACTGGCGACTGATGGAGGATACGGGAAAAACCAGTACGTTCGCCGCCGAGTTTCCTTCTGCCTATCCATCGGGCCGCGTGCAAAATGACACTGTGCACCTGCAAGTGATGGTGCCAAAAGGGGTCGCCAAGCCTCCTGTGGTGCTGCTGCTTCACTATTGGGGTGCGCCCGACCTTCGCGCAGAGACCGCGCAAGCCACGCGCCTGGCGAAGTTGGGCATCGCTTCAGTGATGATGGAGTTGCCGTACCACCTTAGCCGTACGCCCTCCGGAACGCGTTCGGGCGAGCTTGCCATCAGTCCCGACCCCGCCAGTCTGCGACAGATGATGATTCAGGCTGTGGGTGATATCCGTCGAACCGTTGATTGGATTGAGTCGCGACCCGAGCTAGATGCCTCCCGCATTGGCCTGGCGGGCACCTCGTTGGGAGCCGTGATCGGCTCGGTTGCTTTTGCGGTAGAGCCGCGTTTGGGCTCCTATTGCTCGGTTCTGGGAGGTGCCGATTTGGCGGGCATCCTTTGGCGGAGCGCTCGGCTGGTGCGCGAACGGGACGTGATGCGCCGCAACGGATTGACCAGAGAGTCTCTCACCAAAGCACTTGTAACCATCGAACCATTGACCCACCTGAGACAAGATGACCTCCGTCCGATCTTCGTCATCGGAGCAAAGTACGACACCGTGGTCCCACGAGCAAACCAGGAAGCCCTGGCCAAGCATTTGGTTCATTCGCAGTCGCTTTGGCTTCCGACCGGGCACTATGGCGGGTTTCTTGTTCAACAAAGCCTCTTTCGGGAGGTTGGAGATTTCTTTTCGGCCACGTTTCAGGGGGCGGTTTACCAGCCGCCTGCGCGGCTTTACGCGCCGACACTTCGCGTGATCGGGCTTGCAAACCCGGTCTCCGGATTGTCGGTTGGCGCGGGGCTGGACGTTTGGAACTTGGACCAGGAAGGACGGGTCTTCGCGACGGTCATCCTGACGCCCAAAGGGTTGCAGGGCTTTGTCGGCACGCGCGTTTCGACCGGCTTCTCACTAGGAGTCTCGATTTTGCCGCGAAAAACCACTTTGGGGGCGCTGTGGAGCTTCGTGCTGTAAACGACACTGCCTTGACGATGGCTGCGCGCCAGAATCTCATCACGACCTACATGACCATGGCGCGCGCAACCGAAGGCGCGACCATTTCCCAAGAACCTGGTTGGGTGCAAAGCAGTAGCCGTGAGCGCTTCGCGTTCGCTCAGTTCGCGCTCGGTTTTGAGGGCGACGAGCAAGCAGCCGCGCGTCTCAGGATGGTGCTGACCCATCAGCCTTGGAAGCGACTCTTCCACATTACCGGCGACACCATGCCGGGCCTACTCGACATTTTTGAGGGCGCGGGCTACCGGCAGCTCTATCAACTTGTTGAACTGGCGAGCGAAGAGGAGCCAGTGGAGGGCACCGGGCGCCTCCGGCTGGCCGAGGACCACGAGCGGGAATGGGTTGCGGACCAAATGGTCGATTGTTTTTTTAACAAGCAAGATCGAGGATTCACCAGCGCAGTTTCGGAGAGCACCCTGCGGTGCAACTGCCCGCTGTGGCTGATGGAAAATGACGGTCAGCCGCAGTGCGTGGCCATGACCGTAGTGACCCCTGGCACGCTTGGTATCTATAACGTCTGCGTTCCGCAACACCTCCGGCGGCAGGGCTATGGCAGCCAAATGGTGCGTGCATTGCAGCGGTACGCCGCGCAGCGCGGGTTGCTTGCGGTGCTTCAGTGCGACCCCCGTTTGGCCGAGTGGTACCAGCGAATGGGCTTCTTTTTTGTCGGTGAAGTGAAATCGTTCGCACCTTTTTAGGAAAATTGCGTTAAGATAGGAATAGTACTTATGACCTATCGATCCAAGGCGTTCACGTTGGTTGAACTCTTGGTGGTGATCGCAACCCTTGCTGTCATTGCCGGATTGCTCTTTCCTGTGCTTACCGACGCACGGAAATCAGCATCGCAGACACGCTGCTCCAGTAACTTCCGCAGCGCAGGGTTGGCTGTGGCTCTCTATACGGGCGATCACGACGAAACCAGCATCCTGGCATCTCAGGCGCCAGGACCTGACGCGCGCGCAGAAACCGATCGGACTTGGGCGCAAATGCTTCGACCCTACGTCGGCGGGGCAAGCATCTTCCGGTGTCCCAACGACTCCTTTAAGCTGGATGCCGATACGAATTACGATCCTGACGTGGTCACCCTCGACCCGGCGACACTTGATTACGAGCAAAGCAGGCGCACCAATCTAGGCTACAACTACCTCACGTTTTCGCCGATTGGGGAAGCTCCCAACCGAAAGTGGGTTAGCATTCCAGCCAATATGAGCTCCATCGCGACCCCAGCGATGACGCTGCATATGGTCGATTCCGTGTGGTCACTTGATTCGGAGGGCAAGCCGTACGGCGGCGGGCACTACTTAGTTATGCCACCCTGCCGATATGGCAAAGTTGGCCAGCGTCGAACCGACCTCATCGACATCCCCAACGGATTCCGCATCTTTATGTCGAATGCGGGGTGGATAAAGGAAGCCTCTGAGTTTCGCTCGTACGGTGGTTCGTACCCATGGCACGAAGGCCGCATGACCACGCTGTTTGCCGATGGTCACGTGAAAGCGCTGACGCCAGAAGAAGCAAGCCGAGGCTGCAATGTCGCGGCTGGTTTCAGCGGTGAAGTACTTGATTCCACCCAGTACATCTGGGATGCCCGCTGAGTTCTGAACCCACCGGTTCAGTGCCATAATAACGCCTAGGGTTTTGGTCGCTCGCGCCCAGAAACAGCCCTCGGAAAAGTCTTTTATGAAAGTCAGCATCATTGGTGGTGGCGGCCGCGTCGGATCGGATGCCGCATTTGCCCTTCAGCTCGGAGGAGTCGTTAACGAGATCGTGTTGGTGGATGCCAACGCCGACATGGCTGCGGGTGAGGCCCTAGACCTTCTCCACGGCGCCCATTACACAAGCAGCCAGGTCATCACCTCGGGCGACTATGACGCCGTGAAGGGCTCGAACTGTGTGGTGATTACGGCCGGTTTGCGGCGCAAGCCAGACGAGAGCCGCTTGGAACTGATCAACCGCAACGTGGGCCTTTTCAAGAGCATCCTTGAGAGCGTGAGGTCGGTCAAGCTGGCCGATAACGCCACCGTTCTGATCGTTTCGAACCCAGTCGACATCCTGACCCAGCTGGCCGTCGAGGCGGGCGTGACATCGGTGGAGCGCACGCTCGGCCTCGGTACCGTGCTCGACACTTGCCGGTTCTGCTCGCTCCTTGCTGACAAGTTTAAGGTCGGCGCAACCGATGTTCGGGCGCTGATTTTGGGTGAGCACGGCGACAGCATGGTGCCGATTTGGTCATCGGCCACCATCGGCGGCGCGGCGCTGTCCTCCATCGAGGGCTACTCGCAAGAGGTCGCTGACGGCGTGTTTGAATTCACTAAGAAGAGCGGCGCCGAAGTCATCCGAATGAAGGGTGGCGCGGGCCGAGCGGTGGGCGTGTCAATCAAGGAAGTGGTCGAGGCCATCGCCAAGGATTCCGGTCGCGTGTTGCCGGTGAGCGCCATGCAATCGGGCAAACTTGGCATCAGCGATGTCTGCCTTTCGCTTCCTACTCGCGTCAGCCGAGCCGGCGCGATGGACATTCTGGAGCCGTCGGTTACCGACGCTGAGCGTGAGGCACTCAAGCGCTCTGAAGCGGCCCTGAAGGAAGTTCTTGCGATGGTCAAGGC
>JALHPH010000198.1 GCA_022842565.1 Fimbriimonadaceae bacterium | reverse complement strand
TGCTCTTCCGATCTGTGGATGAGCAAGATTCAAATGCCATTGAAGATCGCAACAACGCCCAGTAAGTCGCAAAAAGGAGTCGGTAGGCATTTAGAGTTTCACCGTGACGAACAAGTCCCACAGCAAAATCGCCTGGATTGCTTGCTCATCCTCCTGACCTGGATTAAAATAAGAGCTGTCATGACTCGGCTTGTTCTCGTCCTCGGAATTCTTGCAGTTGGCGCAGCCCATGCTGTTGCGTCGTTCGACCTCAGCCTCATTCCCCAGGCCTCGTCGGGCCGCGTGAATCGCCACGACCCGAGTAACGGGGTCGGGCTCGGCAGCTTCAGCGCGCCAGGTGCCACTAACGTGACCCTGGATCAGGCGGGCGGCCGAGTCTTCGTGAGCTCGGGCACGAGTACAAACCTGCGCAGCTACAACTATTCCACTGGCGAGTTTCTGAACACTCACGCCATGGGACTCATTCCTGGCCAGTTTTCTTATAACAGCGCACAGAACAGCATCTTTATGGTCACGGCAACGGGTGGAATCATTCAGCGGGTTAATCTGGCAACCGGGACCGTGACCAGTATTTCGGGGGCTAGTGGGGTTACGTGGCGATCGGTCATGACGGCTGGCAACGTGGCCACCTTCATGGGGACGGACGCCTCAGCTCGAGTTGTGATGCAATCCTTCGACGCCACAACGCTCGGGTCCACAGATTTCCTCAACACTGCCGCCGTGGCCCTGCCAGGTACTCGGATGGGCAAGGGCCTTCTCACCGTCCGTGGGGCAGGTCTTTTCTATGCATTCGCGTTCATCAACGCGTTGAGCGGCATCTCGTTTGTTTCAGGGGACGCAACAGATACAGGTTTTGTAACCAACGTCACGACTCTGGAACTCAACGGGTTTGGAAACGCGGTTACTCCCTCAGCCATGGCTGGTCATAACGGTTTCTATTTCCTTGGACACGATTCCGCGAGTACGACGACCATGCGGGTGAACGGCTATGCCTATAACCGCGATCTGGTCAGCGTGAGCACGGCGACTGGCTACTCGTTTTCCGACTCCAACTTTGGAGCCGCTAACATCGTGGCTCCCGAGCCGGCCAGCATGATCGCCTTGGGTGCCGGTGCCCTTGCCCTCGTGCGTCGGCGGCGAAAGAGCTGAACCGTGAAACGGCAATTCCAATATGTGGTCCCGGTTCTGCATGTCAGCGACCTCGTTTCGGCCATCGAGTTCTTTCAAGCGATCGGGTTTGAGTGTGAGTGGAAGTGGGGCGATCCGCCCTGCTACGCCGGCTGCTACAGCGGGACGGATCAGGTGATTCACCTGCAACAGCGCGAAGGCGTTGCGCCCGGCGCAACGGAACTGTATCTGCAGGTGGAAAGCGCCGAGCAGTTCTTGGAGGTCTGCAAGTCCGCTGGTCACACGATCCTAGTCCCGCTGGCCGACCAACAGTACGGCATGCGGGACTTCACGGTCGAGGGTCCTGACGGCATCCGCGTGACCTTTGGGCAAGAGCTTGACTAAGCCAAAGGCCTAAGCGGCCAACGGTGGTGTTCGTTTATTGGATCAGTAAAAGTAACCTTCTATGCCAAAGAATTTCATGACCGAATAGACGATAAACAGAATTACGGCAAGTACAGCCGCGATCACCAGGCAGAGTCCGATAGAGCAACCTTCTGAGATGAGGGCCTCCGCTAGTTCCTCAAAAAATTCGCGGGCAGACTTCGAGAGTTTCTTCTTTAATCTACAAACCTTACGTAATAGTCCATCTCCGGTTGCACCATCATCAACGAAGCAGCCCCAGAGCAAATGGCTCTGGGGCTGAGGTTGCTTTTGGTGCTTAGCGTAGCTTGTTGACCGCGGCGAGGACGTCTTCCTCGTTCGGGATACAGAGCAGCTCTAGCGGACGGGTGTACGGCATCGGCACGTTCAGGCCGCCCACGCGCGAGACCGGAGCATCCAAATCGTCGAAGCACTCTTCGCCGATGCGGGCTGCAATTTCGGCACCAAAGCCGCCGCTCTTCCAGTCTTCATAGACCACGACCGCACGGTGGGTCTTGCGAACACTGTTGAAGATCGTTTCGGTGTCCAGCGGAAGGAGCGAGCGAACGTCCACCACTTCGGCGCTGATCCCTTGCTTCTCCAACTCTTCAGCGGCCTTCAGGGAGACATGCACCATACGGCTATAGGCCACGAGGGTAAGGTCGGTGCCCTCGCGAGCGATGGCGGCCTTGCCAAACGGCACGGTCACGTTTTCGCCCACCGTCACGTTGCCCTTGACCGTGTAGAGGCCGGGGTTCTCGGTGAAGATGACCGGATTGTCGTCCAAAATCGCGGTGCGCAGCATGCCATAGGCATCCTCGGCGGTGGCGGGCGCCACCACCTTCAGCCCAGGAACGTGGGCGTACCACCCTTCCATGGAGTGCGAGTGCTGAGCGGAAAGCTGATTCGCCGCGCCGCCAGGGCCGCGGATCACCAGTGGCACTTTGGCCTGGCCGCCGGTCATATAGAGCATCTTGGCCGCGTGGTTGATGATCTGGTCCAGCGCCAAGATGGAGAATGACATGGTCATCATTTCCACAATCGGTCGCAGGCCAACGACGGCCGCTCCGGTGGCGATACCCACAATGCCGGGTTCCACGATTGGGGTATCGATGATGCGCTTGGGGCCATATTTATCGAAAAGACCCTGCGACACGCGGAACGTGCCCTGGTAGCGACCGATGTCCTCGCCCATCATAAAGACGTTCTCGTCGCGATCCATCTCCTCAATAATGCAGGTGCGAATCGCGTCGCGATAGCTCATTTCTTGTACGGGCATTAGTGACCTTTCTCCACTTCCATGTCGGTATACACGTCGCTATAGACCTCTTCGGGGTTGGGGAAGGGCGAGGCTTCGGCGGCTTCCATCACGCCGTCTGCCCAGTCCTCCATCTCTTCCTCAATAGCCTCCATCTTTTCCTCATTCATGATGTTGTGCTCCTTCAGATAGGTCTTCAGGCGCAGGAGGGGGTCGCGCAGCGCGTTCGCGTCTTCTTCTTCCTTGGTTCGGTAAAGATCGCGGTTGTTATCGGCGGCGCCGTGGCCGGCGAACCGATAGTTCATGATCTCCACCACATACGGCTTCTGCTCGGTGCGAACGTAGTCCACGATGCGGCGAGCGTCGCTTAGCACTTGCAGAACGTCCATGCCGTCCACTCGCTCGTGCTTGATGCCGAAGGGGAAACCTCGCTTGTGCAGCTCGGTGTCGGCGGCGTGGTATTCCAGCCGCGTGCCCATAGCAAACTCGTTATTCTCGATGATGAATATGCAGGGAAGGTCCCACAGGGCGGCCATGTTCAGGCTCTCAAAGAAGACGCCTGCATTCGAAGCGCCATCGCCCAGAAAGCAAAGGGTGACGCGGTCTTCGCCCTTATACTTGCTGCCGAAAGCAAGGCCCGCGCCCAGCGGCGTGTGGCCACCGACGATGCCCCAGCCGCCGAAAAAGCCCTTCTCAATATCATAAAGGTGCATCGAGCCACCCTTGCCCTTGCTGAATCCGCCCGAGCGACCCATGATTTCGGCCATGAGCGCCACCGGATCGGAGCCGAGAATGAGCGGTTGAGCGTGGTCTCGGTAGGCCGTGATAATGTAGTCGTAAGTTTGGCGGATCGCGTGGAGCCAACCGACTGCGGTGGCCTCCATGCCGATATAGACGTGCAAATAGCCTCCCGCAAGCCCCTTACGATACGCCTGGTTGCATCGCGTCTCGAAAGCGCGGATCTGCGTCATTTGGCGGAAGTAAAGCTCAAGCTGGGCCGGCGACTCTTGGATTGGTTGCGTAGCGGTATGTGCCACTCGTGGGTCTCCTATTGGGTTTGTCCAAATGGACATACGTCAAGCCCGGCCCGATCTGCGCCATTGAAGAGTGCGCCAGCCGACGAATACCGCACGCAGGATACCCGCCCACGCTTTTGGATTCCTAGTGATTCTCGTCGAACTCCTTGCAGCC
>JALHPH010000197.1 GCA_022842565.1 Fimbriimonadaceae bacterium | reverse complement strand
TTCACTGTTTTCTATATCACCATGGGGCTGCGCGTTCTCTCGCTTGGCCTCCTGATTCCGGTGCGCGAATACGGCTCCGTCTCCATTCGGAACACGCTGGGTGAACTCGCGAAGTTCTCGCCAGCGGGAATGCGCGCTCTCAAACAAATGCGGACTACTGAATTCGCGGCCGAGCGAGAGGACGCGATTGCCACCGCTGGCGCCGCTCACATGATCCTAGCTCGGGCCGAGATCATCAAGGCACTGCATGACCCCTCACCCGGTGTGCGCCGCCAGGCCGCAGCGTCACTCGCCCGCATTGGTGGGGAAGACGCCGTGGACGCCCTGCTCCACCAAGTGAGGGAGCATCCTGACTTGGTCGATGACGAAATCATTGAGGCGCTCGGCGAGTTGCGCGACCCCCGTTCGGTCGGGGACCTTCGAACTCTCCTTCAGAGCCCGCGCAGCTTCATCCGGCGCGCCTCAGCAAAGGCGATTGCCCAGATCGGGGGCGACGATGCCGTGGCTGCACTGCGGTGGGCCGCTGCCCGCGCCGAGGACCTCGACCTTCGGCGCGCCGCCCTCCAGGGTCTTCGGCGGCTGGGCGCGCAAGAGGCCGAGCCAGAGATTTCTGCGGGCCTCATGGATCCGGTTCCGAGCGTCCGCGTCGCGGCGGCCGAAGCCGTCGCGGAGCTTGAACTGAAAGACTCGGTGAACATCGTCCGCGCCTCGCTTGAGCGGTACCACGACGAGGCAGGATGCGAAGTTGCCTATGCGCTTGGATGCGTGGGCGATCTTTCCGACCTCCCGGCGATTATGAGCGAGGCCGCCCAGCTCGAATCGAGCATCACCCGTCGGCGCTGTCTGATGGGCGCGGCTCGGCTGCTGGGTGTCGAGCAGAGCGTTTACCGCCTTTTCCTTCTGGAATCAATGGCGTTGGATGCCGAGCTGGTGAACCTGATGCGACCAGCCATGAAGTTCGACTCGCGCCTGCGCCATGCGCTTGACCTCTACAGCAGCGAGCAAGAGACCGAAGCGGTGCGTGTGCTTGCCGAGATGGATGATTCGCTGCTGCCACTCACGACCGAGCCTGTTCACGAGGCGTTCCTTGTCGCGGCCATGCGCGTGACCCAGAGCCTACAGCGCGACGTCTAGCCGCAGGCCGTCGTAGGCCAGCCGGATATTGGGAGGCAAGTCCCTTTCTTCGGTCAGGTCGTGGTCGAAATCGTGGCTGAGGTGCGTGAAATAGGTGATCTTCGCCCCGATTTCGGCGGCTACTTCCTTTGCGCGATCGAAGTGAAAGTGATTGGGATGCGGCTTGATCCGGACCGCGTCAAGGATGAGCGTGCCCAGTCCCTCCAGCATCGGCCGAACTGCGTCTGGAATGGCGCTGACATCGGTTAGGTACGCCATGTCGCCCACGCGAAGACCCACGACCGGAGTCGGTCCGTGCGGCACGATAAACGTCTGTATGAACATTCCCCCGACTTCAAGCTCTGTGGGCACGTCGCGCAGATCGAACCTGGGCACGTGAATCCCGGGCGGGAATTCTCCGAACGCATAGGCGAAAACCCGCCTGATCACCTCGTGGTCATGCGGCTGCGCATAAACCGGCATGTGGCGGCCCGTGCGCAGTTCAAAGCACCGCAGGTCATCCATCCCCATGATGTGATCAGCATGGGTGTGTGTGATCAGGACTGCGTCCAGCTCGAGGACGCGCTCGCGCAGAAGCTGAAGCCGCATTTCGGGCGCGCAGTCCACCAATAGCGACCCGGTCGGTCCGTTTAGTAGCAGAGAGGACCGGGTCCGCCAGTTCTTGGGGTTCGCCAAGAACTCTTCGGAATACTGATATCCCAGGCTGGGGCAACCGTTGCTGGTGCCGCTGCCAAGGATGACGGCGGTCGCGACGCTCAGGGCTTACTTCCCCAATCGTTGGTTTAGGTGCCATGCCACAAGGGTGCTCGGCACTTCTGTGTAGTTGGCGACGCGCTCCAGACAGCGGGCGAAGTTGCGCTCGGCCAAGTCGTCCGTGATCGGCACGGCTTCTAGCCCTTCCACCAGGATCTCTAGGCACTCCCGGAAAAACTCGGCGCGGTTTTGGGGCAACGACTTGTTCTCGATCGCGGCGTAGCGGCGGCTGATTTGTTCGTAAACAATGTCCCAGCTGCTGCGGGCGGCAGTTTCGGCGCGCTGCTTGGTCAGGGCGACCTCTTGCAGGCGCTTGGCTTCTGCATCGCGCCGCTTGATCTGTTCCCAATCCGACACCGAGACGCCGTCAATCACGCGAAGCTGAATTCGAGTCTTCAGGTGCTGACCCACGAGTCGCTCGATGATCGTTTTGGTCTGCTGCATGCGCAGGTGCCCAGCAAGATCACTGGAATCGTGGGGGATTCCCAACACCAGCGTATCTTCATCAAGGGCGACCGCTTGAGATTTATTGAGCGCGGACCAAACGCCCACACCCGTCACCGCATCGCGAACCTGGGGCATGACTTCTGCCCATAGCGCTTGAACCTCAGCCATATGGTTGATAGTATGAATGATGGCAAGGGTGTGTTGCCGCCGGATCGTTAAACAATCCTTGCATCGGTCGGGAATCTTGGAGTATCATTCAGGGTTCAAGTTTAACGGACCAGACAAGATGAAGCGAACTTATCAGCCCAACAATCGCCATAAGTACACCACGCACGGCTTCCGTGTGCGAATGCGATCGACGGACGGGCGCAACGTACTCAAGCGCCGCCGCCTGAAGGGTCGACACAAGCTGTCGCCCCAATAATCTGCCACAGCCATCGGACTGAGTCGCAAACGATTCGAAGAGATCTATGGCGAAGGTGCACGCGAGCGCGGTGAGTGGCTAAGCCTGCGGGCCATGAAGGGCACCGGCCAGGTGGGCTTTGCTACGTCCAAACGGATTGGATGCCACGCCCGACGCAACCGACAGCGCCGCCGAGCCATCGCCGCATGGAGCCACGTTCACACTTTAACCACCGAATGGGATTGCATCTTAGTCCTGGCGCCCAACGCCCATTCGGCCACCTTCGAGCAACTGAAAATCGAATCCCTTCAGCTTGTTCAGCGTATGAAGGAGCGATGGGGAAACGGTTAGCGCTTATGGCCATTCGAACGTATCAGCGCACCACACGTTGGATGCCCCCCAGTTGCCGCTACAACCCAACCTGCTCGCAATACACTGCCGAAGCCATTGAACGGTACGGCGTCCTGCGCGGGAGCTGGATGGGATTCAAGCGCATTGCACGATGCCACCCCTGGCGACCGGGCGGTCACGACCCGGTTCCTTAACGAACGATTTCTCATGAGCCAACCTCAAACACCACGCTCGAATATCATGCAGGTCCTCCTGCTCGCATGTACCGCCTTCTTGGGCTTCCAACTCATCAGCGGAGGCATGAATCAAAAGCCCGACCCGAGGAACGTTCAGCAGATCAGGCAGAACATCTCGACTCTGAACGTGCAGGGCAAGGACGTCGCGATCCAGCAAGAGGTGAAGCTCTATGAAGCAAAACTGGATGAAGAAGTTCGCGGCAAGCGGATGACCGAAGAGACCCGAAGGCAGCGCCAGTTGGAAGCTCACGTCCTCTCCGCCCAGACTTCATTGCGCAGCGGCATCTATCGCAACGACTACAACAAGGTCAACGCCGCTTACATGCAAATGGATACGCTGCGGACGCGATTCGGCACTAGTCCCCTTTGGGACAGCGCGGTCCCGGTGGCTTTTCACACACCGACCCTGCCCGAAAAGACCTTTTCAGGCGAACAGCTTTACGAAAAAGCCCGAGCGGAGCTGAGCAAGCGCAACCAGGCGTTCCTTGACCTCGGTTTCATCCCTGGCTACACATTCATCGACTTTCTGGTCCGGCTGACGGGGAGCGTGCCTGCGTTCAGCTACACCTTTGCCGCATTCCTGTTGGCGCTTGTAGTTCGCGCTATTGTTTGGCCGCTGGCTCAAAAGCAGCTAATGTTTGGGCGGCAGATGATGCAGCTTCAGCCCCTCATGAAGGAGCTGAAGGATAAGCACACCAAGAACGGCCAGACCGATAACTTGGCTTAT
>JALHPH010000196.1 GCA_022842565.1 Fimbriimonadaceae bacterium | reverse complement strand
CACCCTCCCCGGGCTTCGTACCGGGTTTTGGGTTGGCCAGTGGACGTTAACCAATTGTTAATCAAAATTTCGGTCCCAGGACTTGGTTTTGCCATACTGGCTCTGTCAAAATGACAAGCGGAATCTTACAGGTGGGCCAGCCCGGTGCGGACCCACCTGATTCTAATATCAAAGAGAGACATCAATCCATGAAGAAGGCATTCACGCTCATTGAGCTGCTGGTGGTGATCGCGATCATCGCCATCTTGGCAGCCATCCTTTTCCCAGTGCTGAGCCAGGCTCGCACCGCTGCCAAGAAGACCTCCGGTATCAGTAACCAAAAGCAAATCGGTCTGGCGATGGTCATGTATGCTGGTGACGCAGACGATATGTATCCCCGCAACGACGACTGCGTTGCTGGTTCTTCGCTGAACCCAGCTCTCAAGAGCGCACCATTCAATGCAACCGGTGTTGGCTGCTCCACAGCTCCTTTCTATAACCGCCTGAACCACTTCGCGTGGCAGAAGTGGGTGATGCCTTACGTCAAGAACATCGGCCTCTTCACTCACCATGGCCGCGGCATCGTCAACGCCCAAACCGCCAGCTGCCCAACCGGACAGTGGTCGGGCTGCGGTCAAATGACCGGCAGCTATGCCATCAACCTCGGCGTGACTGGTGCTCTGAACACCTACGGCGATGTCAGCCGAAACGGCGCATTCCGTGATTCGTTCCTTGGCGGTTCGCAAAGCTCCATGCCAAACCCTTCGGCCAACATGCTTCTGCTGGAAATCGGTAACCCGAACGTGGCCTTCGCTCCTTCGGCTCGCTTTGGCGCTAGCGCCACCCGCGAAACTCACTACCCGGTCGCTTTGCGCGAGTCGTGGGAGTGGGAGTTCTTCAAGCCCAACGCGGCCAACACTGCTGTGACGAACGACGTCAACGGCGCTCGCGTGTTTGGCGAAGGCATCGTGGTTGGTTTTGCCGATGGCAGCACCAAGTTCCTGAATGTTCGACAGTTCCTGGCGCAAACTCCTCGCGTCGCTGAGTTCTCGCCTGGCACCAACTTCCCACGCGGTTTCACTGGTGGTACGGTCACCCTTTCGGGCGCTCCCAACACCGCCATCAACTACCCGCTCTGGGCTCTGGGTACCAACTAATATGAAGAACGTTCTGAAGCTTGGCCTCCTGATTGCCATCGTCTCGGCAAGCTTTGCGCTTGCCGGATGCAACAACCAGGCAAAGCAAGAAGCAGACATGGTCAATTCTCAGAAAGCCATCGAAGATGCCAATGCGAAAGCTGGCGTTGTTCAAGAGAACTAAGGCTTCGAGAGCGGAGAGAACCTGTCCGATCAGTCGGGCAGGTTCTTTTCATTGGTGGCCCCACCTGCGGCGCTCACCAGAACCTGGGATACACTGGGCACACGGACAACGGAGTTCAGACATATGGATCACAACCTTCACCTTGATTTTTTGCGTGTGACTGAAGAGGCCGCGCTACGCTGCGCCAAATGGGTGGGCAAGGGCGAGCGTGCGGCAGCAGACCAAGCGGCTTGCGAGGGCATGCGGGCGATGCTTGGCGAGCTGGATATTGACGGCACGATTGTCATCGGTGAGGGCGAGCGGGACGAAGCGCCCATGCTTTATATCGGCGAGAAGGTGGGGACGGGAAGCGGGGCAGCGGTCAGCATCGCGGTTGATCCACTGGAGGGCA
Source organism: Fimbriimonadaceae bacterium (assembly GCA_022842565.1). Lineage (GTDB taxonomy): Bacteria > Armatimonadota > Fimbriimonadia > Fimbriimonadales > Fimbriimonadaceae > JAFLBD01. Next base: position 2,392 of record JALHPH010000196.1, on the reverse strand, counting down.
CCAACCTCTGCGCCAATGGCACACCTAATGCCATCGCTGTGCTTGCCGCGGCCGTCGATGAGAAGGGTTGGCTGATGCACGCTCCCGACTGCTATATGGAGAAACTGGTCGTGGGCTACGAATGCCGCGGCGTGGTGGACATCACGCTGCCTCCGCGTGTGAACGTGCGCCTGATGGCTAAGGCTCTGGGTAAAGACATGGACGAGATCACCATCGGCGTTTTGGAAAGACCCCGGCACGATGAATTGATCCGAGATGTGCGCGAGGCGGGGGCGCGGGTTCACCTCATCCCCGATGGAGACCTTTCGGTGGCCATTGCCGCGCTAGACCCAGATAGCGGCGTGGACGGCCTGATGGGCATCGGCGGTGCGCCCGAGGGAGTGATCTCAGCTGCGGCCGTCCTCTGCATGGGTGGCGAGATGCAGGCTCGGCTGCGTTTCACCAGCGACGAGCAGCGCGAGCGCGCCAAAACCATGGTGGAGGGCGACCTCGATCGCGTGTTTTTCGACCACGACCTCGCCGCCGGGCAAGTGATGTTTTCGGCGACAGGCGTGACGAGCGGTGACCTTTTGCGCGGTGTCCGCTACCGCCGCGGCCTGGCCATCACCGAATCGATCGTGATGACCAGCGACACGGGGACCATTCGGCGCATCGAAACTCGGCATCGCACCGATTAGCGCCGGGCAACTATAATAGAACGGTGGCCCCCACGGATGGGGGCACACGCAAAGCAGGATGCCCACGGACCGTCGCACCAAACGCTCGAACGACGCAGCGCAGCATGACAAGACCCTAGAGATTTATGGGGTTGTCCTGTTGGCACTTGGGCTGTTGATGGGTTTTGCCCTCGCCATCGGGAATGCTGGCCTTTTGGGCCAGGCTATGAGCGGGCTTTTTCTCACGCTGTTTGGACGCGGCGCATGGGCCATGCCGGTCTTGTTGATCCTCATGGGTTCGGCCATGCTTTTTGGCCGCCGCCAACTCAGCCTCACCTCGACCACTGCCGGTTTGCTCCTCCTCTTTTTGGCTTTTGTTGGCGTGCTGGGCGCTCGAATCCAGGGCGATCTCTTTGATCCCGAGCGGGTTGTTTCGAACGGTGGCTATGTAGGCGCAATTGTCACTTGGTTCTTCACGGAAGTCATGGGCGGAGCGCGGGGCATTGGGCTGGGCGCACTGGGACTTATTGGCCTCATCCTGTGCCTCAATCAACCGGTGCGGGTCTTCTTGGAGCAGCTGCCCAGGCCCCAGAAACAAAAGCGACCGGTGGAGCAATCCCGTCCTGCGCTGATCGAGCCGGACGAGACCGAGTCTGAACAAAAACGTGGTCGCTTGAGGGCGGCCATTGTGAAAATGGGCGACGCCGTGCTGGATGCCCACGATGGCAATGCCGAGGGCGATTCCCCCGAACCAGTGGCCGCCGTTCGCACCGCAAAGCCGCAGCCCGTCGTGCGCGATCAACATCCGTCGGTGCCCCTGGCGTTTTCGAGCGCGCAGACCAGTAAAGAGGGCTACGAACTTCCCGGAATGGCGCTGCTGAACGAACCACAAGCCCAGCCCAAGCGCAGTCAGGAGGAAATGCGGCGCAACATCCAGACTATTGAAGGCACCCTAGACCAGTTTGGAATTGAGGCCAACGTGGTCGAGGTCGCCACTGGGCCCTCCATCACCCGATATGAGATCCAGCTGGGCCCCGGAGTGCGCGTGAACCGCATCACGAGCTTGGCCGATAACCTCGCCATGGACCTCGCCGCTTCTCACGTGCGTGTGGAAGCGCCTATCCCCGGCAAGGCGGCTATTGGCGTGGAGGTCCCGAATGCTCAGCCCAGCATGGTGATGCTGCGGCAATGCTGCGAGCAAAAAGAATTTCTGCAGCACAACTCTAAGCTTTATGTCGCACTCGGTCAGGATGTGAGCGGTGTACACCGATACTGCGACCTGACCAAGATGCCGCACCTTCTGATTGCGGGCGCCACCAACAGCGGCAAGTCCATCGGCCTGGCGACGATCATTTCTTCGCTGCTGCTGCGGAACACGCCGAAAGACCTTCGCATGGTCATGATCGACCCGAAGCGGGTGGAGCTCTCGCTTTTCGACGGTATTCCGCACCTAATGTGCCCGGTCGTGAAGGACGTGAAAGAAGCGCCGGGCGTTCTCCGCGCGGTTTGGCGGGAAATGGACAACCGCTACGACCGCTTTAGCGAAGTCGGTGTCCGGAATATCGATGGCTGGAACGAGAAGGCCTCCTTTGCCGAAAAGCTGCCTTACATCGTGGTGATTATTGACGAGCTCGCTGACTTGATGATTCAGGCGGCGGCCGAAGTTGAAACGAGCATCGTCCGAATTGCGCAGCTAGCTCGCGCAGTGGGGATTCACCTGGTCATTGCGACTCAAC
>JALHPH010000195.1 GCA_022842565.1 Fimbriimonadaceae bacterium | reverse complement strand
CGAAGCGCGTAGCCTGTCGATGAAGGGAAGTCCGTCATCACTGAAAGCCTTTGCCGTGGCAGCTGTGGATCGCCTGGGCAATATCAGCAGCTATGCGTCCAGGACGTTTGATCCGGCACTGCTGGGCACCGGCACCTCGCGCTGAGAAGTCACCAAGGGGAAGCGCACCGTGAACGTGCTTCCCCGATTTAAAAAGCTTGCCACGCTGATGTGGCCGCGGTGCGCCTCGATGAGGTGCTTGACGATGCTGAGCCCCAAGCCAGTGCCGCCGCTCTCGCGTGACCGGCTTTTGTCCACACGGTAGAAACGCTCGAAGATACGGTCGAGATGCTCGACAGCAATGCCAACACCTGTATCGGAGACTTCAAAGATAACCGCCTCCGGCTCGGTGCGCACTGCGACCGTCACATGGCCAGCCTGGGTGTAGTTGATGGCGTTATCGATCAAGTTCAGCAGTATCTGGTTGACGTGGGTGCTGTTCCCATTGATCATCGCTGGTTTGGTGATGAGCTTTTTCAGCGCAATGTTCTTGGATTCCGCTTTCTGCATCATGCGATTTGAAACTTCGTCGGCGATATCTGCGAGGTCAAGAGGTTCCATGGCGCTGGCCTGCGATTCGGCCGCGCTGAGGGTCAGGAGATCGTTGACGATATTGGTCAGGCGGTCCACTTCCCGTTCGATCTGCTGGAGATAGCGCCCGCGAAGCGCTTCGTCCTCGGGCTCTGTCTCGCGCATGATTTCCGCCATCGCGCGGATGGTGGTGAGGGGTGTGCGCAGTTCGTGCGACACGTTAGCCACGAAATCTTGTCGCACGCGCTCCAGTCGCCGAAGCTTGGTGATGTCGTAGATCGACACAAATACGCGGTCCACCACGGCGCGCTCTTGCCAAACTTGCACGAGAGCGACCAGCTCGCCCGAGCGCATGGAAAGCTCGTCCACCTGCTTTTCGCCTTGCTCGACGGCTCGGCGGATCATGGTCTGAATCGTGTGGGTCAGGGTGACCGCAAGGATCGGACGGCCGACCGGGTCGCTGAACTCAAACATCAGCCTGGCGCTACGGTTGGCATACTCCACCTCGCCAGCAGTCGTGCATACGAAAATCCCCGCCTCCAGACCGTCAGCAAAACCATCGATGGCCTGCTTTTGGCGATCCAGCTGCTGCGAGTAGAGCGCGGCTAGGGCCTCACCGCGAGTATGGTCCAGCTCGCGGGCCCGAAAACCCGCCACCGCGGCACACGCCGTCATGGCCAGTGCGCATAAGATCGCGAGTCCTATCAGGCCGTACTGTGTGGCGAAAGCCAGCCCCGCCAAAGCAAGGAGGCCGATCAGAATGTAGGGCACCAAACGAGCATTCCAACGCACGGCGCCCACAAGCATAGCCGATCACGTTAAAATGAGGCGTGAAGAGGATTGAGGCGTATGTGCGGGTCAACCGGTTAGAAGCGGTCAAGGACGCGCTCGAAGCGGTCGGGATCATCGGGCTCTCGTGCGAGCAGGTCCGCGGCTATGGTCGTCAGCAAGGGCGTCACGATATGTACCGCGGCAGCACCTACGCCCACAACCTCGTTCCCAAAATGCGCATCGACGTTGTCGTTCGTGACCAAGATGCCGAGCGCGCCCTGGAAGCGATCATGCAGGCCACCCGTACGGGCGAACTCGGCGATGGAAAGATATTTGTCTCAGAAGTGCTGGACGCGATCCGGATACGAACCGGCGAAAGGGGGGAGGATGCCATCGCTTGAGCAAGTGGAAGAACTTTTCGATCTGGCGAGGCAGGCTTCCGCATTGGCGCGCTGACGAGGTTAGCTACTACGTCACCTTTCGCTACCGCCGCGACCTGACTCCCGTGGAACGGCGCTTATTGGTGCGTGGCCTTCTGAAGCCAGAGGGCCGACGTTTTGATCTTCACGCGCTGTTTGTCGGTCGGGAGAACACCGAGCTCATCTTTCAGGTGAAGGATGCTCCGACGGGCAGGCCCTATGAACTCAGCGAGATCATCGAAAAGACGAAGCTGAAGGTCGGTCGCAACATCGTAAAGATCACCGGCGAGCGGATGCCGCCCTTTTATGGCGAAAGCTTCGATCGCATCATTCGCGACGAGGCTGAGTACCAAGAGCGGTGGCAGGCGATTTTTGACGCTGCCACCGAGACGGACGAAGACGAGGAGTTCCTCTATCTCTGCGAGCAGCCCGACGCCTAAGCCCGCTTTCGGCGACTCAGCCAAGCCAGGCCAGCACCTAAGACCGCTAAGCTCGATGGCTCTGGGACCGCGGCAACGGGAGCGGTCGGCTCAAAAGCGGTGTAGTTGGGATCGCTGAGCGACCAGCCGTCCACGGCACCGTCGTTGAGCGTGCGTGCGCTCATCCCGATATTCGAGAAGCTCCATGTCGCCGAACCATTCGTGGAACTCCAGTAGGACCAGTACCGCGTGTTTGTCGCATTACCAACCCCGGTATGGCGAAAGCCGCCAACGCCAACTGGAAGATAGCGAACCGCATCCAGTGCACTTCCAAACCCAGAAAAGAAGCTGAAATCGGCTTGCAAAAGGCTGTCATGGTTGACAATGCCCTTCAGCATGTCCTCGCCGGTCGCGACGCCGTTCCAGCGATAGCCCCACATGTAGGAGCGAGGCATTTGACCGTCGTTGAAGTCAATCACGAGCGCTGCGCGGTTGCTGCCGGTGCCTATCCAGTACTGAACTGAATCGAACGAGACGGCGAAGACCGAAGAGGCGAAAAGAGCAGAAGTGGAAAGGGCAAGGATGAAACGAAGCATGGAAGTTTAAGGGAGCCTTTGGGCGGACGTGGGGAGGGGGGCAGGGCTGACGCGGCTGACCGCGTCCACCTCGCCACCAGTCCCGGAGATTCGAACAAATCGAACGAAGCTGAAGCCGGTCTCGGCGAGGTCAAAAGACGTGCCGCCACCCGAACCCTGGAACGCAGCCACGGCTTGCGCAATCGTCATGCCGGTGATCTCCGGCCGGGTGAGCGCTGGCGGCACTGGCTTGTCCCATCGCGAGTTGGTGCCCAACTGACTGAGGTTGTAATCCCACTGGAATGCGGCGGTCGGCCAGTAACCATCCGCGCCGCTCATATTGGTGACAGCGTAGGTGTACCACTGCAGGCCGTCCGGACTAACGCTCACTGCCATAGGCTCCACCCAATCGGGCCCGGCCATGATGCTGATGTTATTGAGGTTTGCATTCCACGTGACTGGTTGGCTTACTGCCACAAACGCGTTGCCATAAACGATGAAATCCCTTCCATACCAATTGCGGGGGTCATTGCGCAATGGAAGCGTGAACTCGACCGTGATTTGGCCCGATTGACCCAGTCCGACGAGCGTCGGTGCTCCAGCCGGGGTCACATTCCATGCCGAGTAACCGGGCATCACAGCGATGCGCTGGCCCGCTCCACCATTGGGCGAGGTGTCCCGCACCCAGGAAGTCGGCGGCCCAAGAATGGCGTTTGGATCGGAGTATATCCCTGGCTGTAGGTTCGAACAGCTCACCACCCGTCCAGCGAAGCTTGCTGGCGAAACGGCAATGAGCAAGCACGCAAAACTAGTCCAAATCGTACGCTGAATCATCAGGAGAGAGTCCACCAAGGTTGGGTAGGTTGGGGTCCAAGTGATGGACTAGCTTCTGAGACCGCACATGGCCATCGAGCCAGAGTACGTTGGCTCGACCCTGGTGGCGAGAGTTCACCATGCCGGCCATGAAAAGGGGGTCGGACGGGGCGCGCAAGTAGTTGGTACCGAGCACCGGCTTGCCGTATCCAGCATCCGCAATAAGGACGGTGGCGCTCGGTTCAGCCGCCGCCGAGGCGAGCCCGGGCAGCGTGCCACGGAACTCATCGCCGCCCAAGTAAGTCGCGCTATAGGCATAGCCGGAGTGCGGACGCCCCCACTTTTGGCCAGAAAATTCTGAGCATGCCAAGAGCCGCCCATCGCGCAGATAAGGGCCTAGGAAGCCGGGTTCGCTGCGGCCCGCGTGGCGTACACCGAAATCCCACGCTAGTTCCGAGAACTCAGGATGTTGATAAGTGTAGCTGGGTACCGCACGACCATCGGCATCGTCAGCGTAGAGCCTAAATGCAAGCCCCG
>JALHPH010000194.1 GCA_022842565.1 Fimbriimonadaceae bacterium | reverse complement strand
TCGCCAAGACACTTGGGGCTCCGGTGGTCACTGCCACCGAAAAGGGCGACTTGGGCAAGATGTGGTGGCGGTCACCGGCGACGGGTGTCCAGGCCGATCACTTTGCCACCCGCGCGACCACCGAATTCAAGCTGCCGCCTGGGGACTATGTGATCGAAGTGACCGCTGATGACGGCGTGCGGGCTTGGTTGGACGGCGAACGGGTGCTGGACGAATGGAAGTATTCCGGCCCGACGACCTACCAGATCGAGCGCAAACTGGGCGGAACCCACCGGCTCGAGCTCAAGCATTTCGAGCTTGATGGGTTCGCCCAGCTGACTGTCAAAATCCGTCCGAAGGCTTAGAGCCCCCAGTGCCGCTTGATGAAAGCGGTGTAGATCAGATGGCGGTCGCGGCTATCCATGTCGCCACCCATACCGTGGCCGCCGGTCGGGTCTAGCGAAAGCTCGACCAAGTGGCCCTTGCCAGCCTGAAGCAGCGCGCGATAAACCATCACCGTGTCTTGGAACAGCACGTTCGTATCCTCAATGCCGTGAAGCAGCAACAGCGGGTTGCGCAACTGATGTGCGACCTTGGTGAGCGAGTACTTATCCAAGAAATCGCCCTGCCTGGCGGGTGTGTTGCCGATCACGCCACCGGTGTACCAGCTGTTGTAGTTCTGCCACTGCGTGGGGCCCGCGCCGGCGATGCCGAGCGTGAACACGTCCGGGCTGTGGTACATACAGTACTGCGTTTGGAAACCGCCAAAGGACCATCCGTTCAAGCCCACCTTGGCGGGATCGACGTTGTGGTTCTCGATCAGGTACTTGGCACCATCCACGAGGTCCTCGTTTTGGGCGGCACCGGGATTCTCCCAGTTCGCTTTTCCGAACCGAGCGCTGTAGCCGGATTGCCCGCGCGGGTCGATGGTGACCGTCACGATGCCGTATTTCTCGGCGAGGTGGCGGGCCCACATGAAGTCAGTCGTGCCGAAAGCACCGTCCTCTACGGACTTGCCGGTCCCAAGTGGGCCTCCGTAGACATAGATCATCAGCGGGCGCTTGCCCGGGAACTTGGACGCATCAGGCGTGAACTTGAACCCGTGAATGGTGTCGTTGTGGCGGTTCTTGTAAGTAAAGAGCGACGGCTTGAGCTGAGACACCGCCCAAAAATCCTTTGCGCGGTGCGATTCGGTGAGCACCGTTTGGCGTCCACCGTCATTGATCACCAACTCGGGCAGCAGGGACCACGAACGAGGAACCGCCGCAAAGCGGTCGCTCTTGTTCGCCAGTTCCGGCGTCGAAAACCGGCCAGTCGTGGTAGAGAGCGGGATCATCTTTTGGGTTGAGAGCTCAACGCGGAATGGGGTTAGCTGCGAAAGGTGGTTGGCGCTGCTTTGCACGATCACGCTGCCGGGCGTCGCGCTAAGGGCGATCGGGTAGACCTCGAATTCGCCGCTCGTGATCTGCTGCTCCTTGCCCCAAACTCGCTCGATGAGGTGCAGATGACGCCAACCGCTCAGGTCCAGCAGCGCCACGATGTGCTTGCCATCGTGGGTGTAAAACGGATTGCACAGCGAGGGTGTGCGGTGCTCGCCGTCGCTCGTCCCGCCATAGACCTTGCGCACGCTCTTCTTTTGTGTGTCGGCCTCCATGATGGCAAGCTGCTTGGAGTCACGCTTCCAGGTGGAATACACAAAAGTGCGGCCATCGGGCGACCAAGGGTCATCGCTGATACTGATGTCCTGCCACTCCTCGCCACCGGGCCATTTGTGCATCTCGAATGGCTTCAGGTCCTGGTCCACCCGGCTTAGCGCCGAGGGGGTGATGTCGAAGAGATAGAAAGTCGATTCGGTGTTGAAGTTGTCTTCCGAAACGCCGCGCTGGGTCTTGCGGGCTTGGGCGAAGCGGTCGCGGTACACAATGTAGTCCACTTCGCGCTCGGGTCCGCCGGCTGGTCGACTGCCCGTCACCATCATTTGGGTCCCATCAGGCGAGATGCGGTAACCGCTCATTGTTACGCCGCGCGGCAGTTCTGGGTTGATCTGCTGGATCATCGGCGATGCGAAGGTCATGCGGTAAACGTCGTTGCCGCGCCGGAAAACAAAGCCAGAATCGTCCGACAGGTACTCGACGTTGAACTCGCTATCGCGGGTCATGGTGATGCGGGTTGGCATCGGTTCGCCGAGTTTCCAGCGCCAGATGTCGCCCCGGAAGACCATCAAGAACTCGTGGGAGCGGTGCGACCACTCCACCTCGCTCACGCCCGAGTACGACGGTCGTGGCTCGGTGCGCTTCTCCTGCTCTTCGCGGCGCTTTTGCCGTTCGCGACGAAACTCCTCATCGGTCAACTTATCCCATTGGGCCAGGCGCTCGTCGTCCTTCTTGTTCTCTTCGATCGCCAGCAACGACTGTCGGTCGAACTTCGAAAACATCTCGATGCTGGTCAGTCGCTCACTTTTGCCCGTTTTGGTGTCGTGGAGCCATAGGTCGTTGCCGCGAACTTCGTACGGATTCCATAGGTAGGCCAAGTAACGGTCGTCGAAGGACCATCCCACCGGACGCGCGGTCTTTCCGAAGAACGAGCGGCGCGGGAACAAGTAGTCAAGTTCGGAGGAGAACGAGGGAGCCGATTGGGCCAAGATCGGGGTGGCATAGCTCCCCGCAAGCGCAAGACAAAGTGCAGCCAACAAGCGTTGCATGAACATCACCTACGGACGAGCGAGACGAAAAGACTCCCGTTCGGGGGTTAGTTCGCTAAGGCGGGGTCGCAAAGCCCGAGTGTGGCGAAGGCCGCGCCCCGAATTCGGCACGAATCGCACTCGCCGCACCCGAACCCGCCCGGCAATGGGTCGTAGCAAGAACTGGTCAAGCTGTAGTCCACGCCGAGTTCGAGCCCGCGCGCGATGATCTCCGATTTCTTGAGGTCGATGAGGGGGGCACGGATGCGTACCGGGCGGCCCTCCACTCCTTCGCGGGTCGCCAGATTCGCCATCGCCTGAAATGCGGCGAGGTATTCCGGGCGGCAGTCGGGGTACCCGCTGTAATCAACTGCGTTGACGCCAAGCGCGATGTCGTAAGCCTTTTTCACTTCGGCCAGCGCGAGTGCATAGGAAAGGAAAATTGTGTTCCGGGCCGGAACGTAGGTGAGCGGAATCCCCTCGGACTCGGCGGCTGCTTTCGGGACATTGAGCGAGAAGTCGGTCAATGCCGAGCCTCCAAAGCTACCCAGGTCGATCTTCACGACCCGAAACTCCTCGAATTCCATGGTCTCTGCCAGCGTGCGGGCTCGCTCAAGCTCCACTCGGTGGCGTTGACCATAGTCAAAAGCGAGGCCGCAGAGGGAGAACCCCTCTGCGGCCATGATGGCGGCGACGGTTGCGGAATCGAGCCCACCGCTGAGCAGGACGACACACCGCTTCACGTGACCTTAGAGACCCTTGTCGCTCAGGAACTTCACCAGGTCAGCGATGCGGCAACTGTAGCCCCACTCGTTGTCGTACCAGCTAACCACCTTCACAAAGTTGCCCAAGCCGATGGTATCGACTGCGCTGAAGATGGAACTGTGCGGGTCGCCGATCAGGTCGCTGCTCACCAACTCTTCATCGCTATACCGAAGGATGCCCTTCAGTGGACCGTCGGCGTACTCCTTCATGGCTGCGTTGATCTCGGCCGGAGTCGCTTCCTTTGAAAGCAGAGCAGTGAAATCGACGACGCTGACGGTTCGGGTCGGCACGCGGAACGCCATACCGGTGAACTTGCCTTGCAGTTCGGGGATGACGAGTCCAACCGCCTTCGCAGCGCCCGTGCTGCTGGGAACGATGTTCTCGGCGGCGGCTCGGCTATCACGCAGGTCCTTCTTGGCCGTGTCTACCGTCGATTGGCTGTTGGTATAGGCGTGCACCGTGGTCAGCAATCCACGCTCGACACCGAAGCGCTCGTGCATGACCTTGGCCACGGGAGCCAGGCCATTCGTGGTGCAGCTTGCGTTGCTCACAATGTGGTGCTTAGCGGGGTCGTACATCGAGTCGTTGACGCCAAGAACCAGGGTCACGTCTTCGTTCTTCGCGGGTGCGCTGATGATGACCTTCTTGGCGCCAGCCGTTCGGTGAGCCGCAGCCTTGGTGGCATCGGTAAAGCGTCCGG
>JALHPH010000193.1 GCA_022842565.1 Fimbriimonadaceae bacterium | reverse complement strand
AGCGAGCTTTAAGCTGATCTCCACTTTGTCAGGCGCGAAACACGTGACGTCGCTGCACTGCTGGTAGTGAAACTCGAACGGAATGCCGTCGGCGGGCACGGCGCTGGGTGCTTTGAACCGAATCGGAATGGTGATGGTCCCTGAGTGCAAGAAGTAGGGATCGGGGCTGATCGCCTCGATGATCTTGGATTCCCCTTTCGGGTAGTCCACCTTTACCAGCTCGACTCCCTCGCCGCCCTTCACCTCGATGGGGATGATGCTCTCATCGGTCTGCGGGTTTTGGTAGCCGTGCAGTCCTGTTGCGAAGGTCACGGTCATGGTGGCTTCGACTTCGTCACCAGGCTTGGCACTGGTCGCGGTGGTTTCAATGGTGACCGTTGGCGGATCGGGCATCGTCATCTGACCCATGGCAACTGTCGAAAGGGCGGCCAACCAAAAAACGACCAGTGTTTTCAGGGAGTTCATGCTATGAGTTGTATGTGCCATGGGGGCCAAAAAGTGCCGGGGATTCAGACGGCTTCTCCCAAATAGGCCTCGATGACCTTGGGATTGCTGCGGATATCGCTGGGGCCACCGTGTGCAATCACCTCGCCGTGATCAAGCACGACGATCTCCTCGCACAAGTTCATTACGAACTTCATGTCGTGTTCGATCAGGAGGACCGTCATGTCGAATTCGTCACGTATGCGCCGAACGGTGTCCTGCAGGTCTACCGACTCTTGCGGATTCATGCCAGCGGCGGGTTCGTCCAGCAGCAGCATCGTCGGTTGCGTGGCCATCGCTCGCGCGATCTCCAAGCGCCGCTGCTTGCCGTAGGGAAGGTCGCGGCTTCGGTGGTTGGCGAAGTCAGCCAGCCCCAGGACTTCGAGCAGATGCAAGGATCGCTCGCGCAGCTCGGCCGACTCTTTGATGTTCGAGGGCATGAAGGCGAGCGCGCCTGCTAGCGAGGATCGGTGCCTTAAGAACGCGCCAAGCATCACATTTTCCACCGCGCTGAGCGCGCCGAAAAGACGAATGTTTTGGAAAGTCCGGGCGATACCAGCATGGGCAATTCGGTGCGGCTTGGTGCCTCCCAGAGAGCGGCCCTGGAACAGGATTTGGCCGGATGTGGGCGCATAAACGCCGGTGATGAGGTTGAAGCAGGTGGTCTTGCCCGCGCCGTTCGGGCCGATGAGTCCGAAGAGGCGTCCTTTGGCGACGGAAAAGCTGACTTCGTTCACCGCCACCAGTCCGCCAAACCGGATGGTCGCTTGCTCCAGCTTCAGAATTGGTTCGGTCATGCGGTCCTCCGTTTGAGGCGGCTGCGAAGCCAATCCCAACTGAACTCGTGGTGTGCAAAGATGCCCTGGGGACGCAGCAGCATGGCGATGATGAGCGCGAGCGAGAAGATGACCATGCGGAGGCGGTCGGCTTCGAAGTTCGTCTTGGCCAGGTCCGGAACGAAGCTGAGCAACAAGCCAAGTACGACCGACCCGCCGATCGCGGGGACGAGCCCAACCAGCCATTGCCGCTTGCGCTCACCTCCGTGGAAATTGTCCATGCGCTTCACACTCGCCGTGAGCGCGATGAGCATAACAATGGCGCTGATGACAACGGGTCCGCGCAGCGCCGGGGCATCGCGCAGAGCCTCGGGAAGATAGAACAGCACCACCGCAACGACCGCCGAACCGGTGATGGAGCCTGAGCCTCCGAGGACCACCATGGTGAGGATCATGAAGCTGAGATCCATGCCAAACGAGCGTGGTGAGATGAAGCCCTCGGTGTGGGCAAAGATTCCGCCAGCGGCTCCAGCCAATACTGAAGCAAGGACGAATGCGGTGACTTTGTAGAAAGTCGAGTTCACGCCCATCGCGCTGGCAGCCACTTCGTCTTCGCGAATGCTGAGAAAAGGAAGTCCGTGCGCAGTGCGCAAGAGATTTCGGCAGACGGCGATGCTGACGATGGCCAGGAGGATGGCGAGCCCGACGCTGGCTTGTTTGGGCGCGACGTTCGTTCCATAGGCACCGCCCACCCACGCCTGAGTGTTCGCAAAGTTGCGAATGATCTCGCCAAATCCAAGGGTGACGATGGCCAGATAGTCGCCCCTCAACCGGAGCGACGGCAACCCGACCAAAAGCCCTGCGAGCCCGGCAGCTAAGCCGCCGAGAATGGAGCTCCCAAGTATCCAAAGATTCGGATCGACGCCGGCTGGGCTTCGCTGCATGCTGAAGATGGCTGCGGCGTATGCGCCGACCTGGAAGAATGCTGCATGGCCAATCGAGAATTGACCCGTGATGCCGTTGACGAGGTTCAGACTCACCGAGAGCGTAACGTAAAGCGCAGCGAGCGTCACCATCCGTTCGGCGAGCAGGCCAGAACCGGCCGATTTAACCAATTGGTCAAGAATCGCCGCAAATGCGACGGCACCGACGATGGAAGCCAATCGCACGGGCCAAAAGTTCTTGGCGACTTGCGGTGCATGGTCCATGATGGACGGGGGCACGACGCTCATACTTTCTCCACCTTGGCCGAGCCGAGGATTCCGCCTGGGCGGAAAAGAAGGACGAGGATGAGGATGACAAAAGCGATAATGTCCTTGTATTCGCTCATCCCAAAGGCGGTCACGCCGACTTCGGAGACGCCTAGCAGGATGCCCCCCACGACCGCGCCGGGGATGTTGCCGATGCCGCCCAGCACGGCGGCAATGAAGCCCTTCACGCCATATTGAAGGCCGCTGAATGTGGTCATGGCATCACCCTGGAACGTGGCAGCCATCATGCCGCCCGCCCCTGCGAGCGCCGAGCCCACAAAGAATGTGAATAGGACCACTTTGTTCACATTGACGCCCATGAGCGAGGCTGAATCGAAATCGTGTGCCACCGCGCGCATTTGGCGACCGATGGGCGTGTTCATGACCAGGAAACGCAGCGCGATCATGAGGAAGAGCGTGGTAAGCATCAGTATCACCTTGCCCTGGGACAGCGTCACGTTGACGCCGCTTTGGTCAGCCGCCTGTTGGGCATCGCGTAAGGCCCGATCCTGGGTTGATTTCTCTTGTCGCAGTGGCTGGGAAGCCGGGCTCAGGTCAAATTCTGAGTTCACGCCCTCGGCTTTCATTTGGTCGTTCAGCGCGGTCGTGGCGCGGTCCGCGTTGATCTGCGCAAGCTTCACCTTTTCAAGCAGTCCGCCGTCTTTCGGCAGTATCTGCCACGTGACGTTTGACCGATAGGGGTTCACATCCTCGCGGATGGACGGCGGCGGTGAGACTGGAAGGAAAAGGGCGCCTCCGTGCTGGATGAGCAGGGAGACGCCGATGGCCGTAATGAGCGATGCGATTCTGGATTGGTTCCGCATGGGCCGGTAGGCAAACCGCTCGATGCCGACGCCAATGAGGCCGCTAACAAGCATCGCGAAAGTCAGCATCGCAATCAAGATGAGCGGATTGCCCTGCGCGCCCGCGATCATGTTCGGGCCGAAACCGAGCCACCACGACGCAAAGAGCGCCGCGAACATGCCCAGCATGAAGACCTCGCCATGGGCAAAGTTGATCAGGCGCAAGACGCCATAGACCATGGTGTAGCCTAGGGCCACGAGCGCATAGATCGAGCCCGTGACCAGCCCATTCGCGAACTGTTGGGGCAGTGTGGAAACATCCACCGCTGCCCACAACCCCAGAACCTCGAACCCCATGCGTTACTGAATCTCGTTGAACTCGTACGCCTTGCGGAAGACTTGTCCTTCCGGGGTGACTTCCACAACGAGGGCGCGCTTCGACGGATTGCCGCCCATGCCCTTCAGGGTAATCGAGCCAGAGACGCCGGGGAAGTTTTCGGTGGCTTCCAGCGCCTTTCGGAAGGCGACCGTGTCCATAGTGGTGGCACGCTTCATGGCATCCATGGCCAGCATCGCAGCGTCGTAGCCAAGGGCGCCCATCGTGGTGCCGGGCTCCGCGCCAAACTTGGCCTTCCAGCGATCCAGGAAGCTCTTGATTTCGGGTCGATCTTCCTTGCTGTTGTAGTGGTTGCAGAAGAAGCCACCGAGGATGCCTTGGCCGCCAGAGGTGGTCAGCTCGGTGCTATCCCAACCGTCGCCGCCCAGCAGCTTCACGTTCAGGCCGACTTCACGTGCTTGGCGAGCAATCAGGCCGACTT
>JALHPH010000192.1 GCA_022842565.1 Fimbriimonadaceae bacterium | reverse complement strand
AGCTATTAGAGTTTAGGAGGTTGACCGACGGTGCGGGTGGCTCGCCCTCCATCCCATTGCTAGACCTCGCGCAACCCATGACCCTCGACGGAAAAGAGGTCTCACTGCAATGGAGAAAGTCTTTCCTGACCCCCAGCGGTGAGGCGCACTGGCTGAGCCAAGGCAACAACGTCCGCCGAGTCTATTGGAACGAGTCATTCCAGCTCTGGATGATGCGCGACGGGGATCACTCCCTCGTCGCAGCCAAAATTAAGCCGTAACCGGAGCGCCCGAGCGGACCAACGTGCCGTCGCCCTCGAGGTCGCGGTGCACGGACTCGTAGCCCGGCACGGTCTGCGCGATCTCGTCCAGCACCTCGGTGGCCCCGAAATACGGTTTGCCCGGCTTGGAGCGCAGCAGCAGCTCCGCAAAAATCCGCCAGTGGGCTTTAGCATCGCCCGGAGTCGGCAGCACCTGGCGCAATCGCTGAACCCGGCCCTCGATGTTGGTGTAGGTGCCGTCCTGCTCGGCCGGCGCGGCGCTGGGGAGCACGAGGCTTGCATAGCCTGCGGCTTCTCCGCCGACCGACCCCTGGACAATCAGGTACTCCACGCTTTCAAGAGCGTCGCGCACCAACTGCTCATCGGGGTGGAGGGTGAACGGATCACAATCCACGAGCCAGAGGAGCTTGAGTTCAAAATTAGCCGCTTTTTCCAGCATTTGCTGGGCGGTAAGGCCGGGCTGACCGAGCACACGACCGCTTGCATCGCGGTCCGGCAGAATTCCCATGTCTTCGGCTCCTTGAGCGTTGCCGTAGGTCTTGAAACAGCTAAACGTGCCGCCCTGAGCACGGGCCATCTGCGCGAGGTGAAGCACTGCGTCCGCGCCTGTTGGGTCGTTGAGCATCGAGTCGCTGGTCAGGACGACCGTCGGACCAGAAAGAAGTGCAACCGCTTGCTGCAAGCTGGGCAACGCAACTCCGGTCGCTCGCGCAACTTCAGCGGCGTCGCCTGTGCCTTTCACCAAATGGTGAAGGCCCTCGGCCAGTGCTGCGGCCTTACCAGGTGCATAGCGCAGGACGCAGGTTGCAAAGGCATCCGCCTCCACGGGCTCGTGGCTCGCGACGATCACGTTCGCACGGTTTTGGAACCAAGCCTTTCGCACTCGCAGGTAGACGATGGGCTGTTCGTCGGCGAAGTTATTGCCGAAGGTCAGAATCGTCGAGGCGTTTTCAAGCGAGGCGATAGTGTTCTGGTGTTGCGGCACACCGAGCTTAGCATGCCAGGTTTCGGTGGTCGGAACGAGCGTTCGCGTCCAGCGTGAATCAAGGTTATCAGTGTGGAAAACCTCGCGTGCCACGCGCTGCAGCAGGTACATGCCCTCGTTGCTGACGCGGCCACCTACCAGGATGCCTTCTTCTTCCGGCTTTCGGAGACCGAATTCCTTGAGGATCTGCTCGTAGGCCTCCATCCAGGTGCCCTTTCGGAATTCGCGACCCTCGCGCACGAGTACTTGGGTCAAGCGGTCGGGCGTGTTGTAATACTCATGCCCAAATTTGCCCTTGTCACAGGTCCATTCCTCATTCACCGATTCATTGATGCGGCCGTTCAGACGGACAAACTTGCCAGCGCGGTAATCGAAGTAGGTTGAGCATTGGTTGGCGCACTCCAAGCAGGTGCCGGGCTTGGTTTCCAGGTCCCACGGGCGGGCGCGGAAGCGGTATTTGGCGTTGGTCAGCGCGCCCACTGGGCAGATTTCAATGACGTTGCCGCTGAATTTGCTCTCGAAATCGGTGAGCTGATAGGTGCTCGGCTGCATGTCGGCACCCCTGAATCGGAATGCCAGCTGGCTGTCACCACTAATTTCCTCGGTGAACCGAACGCATCGCCCACATTGAATACAGCGTTCCAGGTCCAGAGTCACATATTGGCTCAGCGGGAAAGCCTTGTGGGCATGCCGCTTCAGTTCAGTAAACCGGCTAGTGCTCGGGCCATAAAATATGGTGTTGTTTTGAAGAGGGCACTCACCGCCGCGGTCACAGATGGGGCAATCGAGCGGGTGGTTGATCAGCAGGAATTCGAGGACACCCTTGCGGTCTCTGTGGACCATCTCAGTATCGGTGTAGACCACCATGTTGTTATCGGCCGGGAGAGTGCAGCCAGCTTGCGGCTTCGGCATTTTGCGTACGCTGCCGTCGGGTTGCTTGAAGCCTACTTCGACCAAGCACATTCGGCACATACCCACCGGTTTCATGCGCGGGTGATAGCAAAAAATGGGAATCTCAAGGCCCAATCTCTTCACGGATTCGACGATGAGCTCGCCTTTCGGCACCTTGAGTTCGATGTCGTTAACCGTTATCGTGACCCACTCGGATTGAACTGCTGCGGCCATAGAGTTTTTCTGGTTGTACCCTTTAGAGATACCACCTGGTCTTGGGTCAAACAGCTTCAAGACAGGGTTTATTCGTAGGTTCGCATGGCTTTGGACCTAAAACAGCGACTTTTCCACAGCTAACCAGGTACATTGCGACGTTCACTCATGACCGATTTTTCCTCATTAGGCCTGCCGGCCGACTTCAGGCCCCAGCTTGATGAGATGCAGATTTTTACACCGACGCCCATTCAAGAGGCGTCGCTGCCGCGCGTTTTAAGCGGCCACGACCTTATTGGAATCGCCCAAACGGGCACTGGAAAGACCCTTGCTTTTGGCCTGCCTCTGATGGCGCGGCTGAAAGCAAACGAACTTGGCCGCATTTTGGTGCTGGCGCCAACCCGCGAACTGGCTACCCAGATTGGGCAATCGCTGCGACCGATCTCGGGTCCGCACAAGATTAGCCTTGCGATCCTTGTGGGCGGAGCGCCCATGATGCCGCAATCGGCCGACCTGCGCCGCCATCCACGCATCGTGGTGGCTACCCCGGGTCGCCTGCTGGATCACGTGATGAAGGGCAATGTCCGCCTCCGCGAATTCGATGCGGTGGTTCTGGACGAAGCCGACCGAATGCTGGACATGGGCTTCATGCCCGCGATTCGGCGCATCCTTTCGGCCACCCCTTCGCAGCGCCAAACACTTCTTTACTCCGCCACCATGCCGTCGGCCATTGCCGAACTCACCGAAGAGTTCATGAGCAAGCCGCAGCGCGTGGAGATTGCCCCGCAGGGCACTCCGGTGGACGCCATTGAGCAATCCGCCTACATCGTGAAGCATGACGACAAGGGCGACCTGCTTCACGACCTGGTCAGCGACACGACCGGCCCTGTGCTCGTCTTCGCTCGCACTCGACATGGTGCACGTAAGGTCTCGAAGGCTCTGATTGACCGTGGGCACCGAGCGGTGGAAATCCACGCGGATCGAACCCAGAATCAGCGCGACGCTGCCATGGCGGGCTTCCGCTCGGGCCGTCACCGCGTTTTGGTCGCCACGGATATCGCCGCTCGCGGCATCGATGTGAAGAATATCGAGCTCGTTGTGCAATACGATCTGCCCGACTGCGACGAGGACTATGTGCACCGAATCGGCCGTACCGGTCGCGCTGGAGCCGAGGGCCGCGCAGTGGTGATGGTCACCCCCGATGCCACACGCAAGCTCGACGGTTTGGAGCGCACGGTTGGATTCTTGATCCCAACTGCGGACGATTCCCCGCTTCCTCGTCCTGACCGACGCGGTGGTCGCAATAGCCGCCCGGCCCCAAGCAGGCGCTCGCAACAAGCGCCTCGCGAACCAGAATGGTTTGAAAAGCCGCATCATTCGCGGGCTGCCGAGGGGCATTCGAACGGCCGAAACGTGCGGCACGACGGCCCTCGACGAGAGCAAGCTCCGGCCGAGCGCCCGAGCTACGGGAATCGCGATAGCCGCCCAAGCAACGACAGGCCGAGCGACGACCGACCGAGCTACGGGAACCGCGATGATCGGCCAACCCATGATCGTGCTGCGTACCAAAACCGTGACGACCGACCGAGTTACGGCAATCGAGACTCACGCCCGAGCAATGACCGTCCCGCATATCAAAACCGCGACGACCGGCCGAGTTACGGCAATCGAGATTCACGCCCAAGCAACGACCGTCCCGCATATCAAAACCGCGACGACCGGCCGAGTTACGGCAATCGAGACTCACGCCCGAGCAACGACCGACCCGCGTACCAAAACCGTGACGACCGACCGAGC
>JALHPH010000191.1:928-4164 GCA_022842565.1 Fimbriimonadaceae bacterium | reverse complement strand
AACTGCTGCGTCACCATCAGCGTGATGAGCGAGGCGAACATCGGCCGCATCTTGCCCAGCAGCCGCTTGTAGATGGGATAGGTCAGCACCGTCAGCACAATTCCCCCGAGGATGCCCACAAGGAAAGGCTGGATCAATTGGAAAGCAAAGCCAAGCACAATGGCGGCCAGCACCCAAAAGCCTATCGCTCGGTACCGCGTCTCGGGCGTTGAATCAGGGTTCATGTTCTTAGGCAGTTTACTGATCTGCTGGGATTTCGGTTGCAGCCGCCGTGTAATGGGATTTCAGGAGCGCAAGGGCGCCGGTTTCGTCCTCCGGTTCCAGGTTGCCCTCCAAAACTTGCTCGGCCAGCCACTTTTGGACCGTTCCGACTTCGGGTCCGGGTTCAAGCTGCAAGACTTCCATCACCTGCTTGCCGCTCAAGGGGCTCTTGAGGGTCTCCGCAGGGGTATGACGGGCAACTTCCTCCAGGCGTTCCCGGACTTGGTCCAGGTCCATGACGCGAACGCCAGGGCGAAGCGAAGCCGCGTCCGCCTCGACGAGATCCAGAAGTCTCGGCAAGTGGTCTCGCAGATCGCGCACTAGGCGTCGCGCTGCCGTTGACGTGAAGTGGTCCATCGTGCCCAACCGCATGTGGTTTTTAACCAACAGCACAACCGCGTCCGCCTCCTCATTCGAAAACTTCAGGCGGCGCAGAATGTCGGCTGTCATTTTCGCGCCGACGCTTTCATGACCGAAAAACCGCGTCTGACCGCTTTCGTCCATCATCCGCGTGACCGGCTTGGCGATGTCGTGGAACAAGCAAGCGAGCGCCAGAATCGGATCGCGCGTGTTTGCGTTCTCTAGCACCAGCATTGTGTGATCCCACACATCCAAATGGTGAAATTTGCCCTGCTCCACGCCGACCATCGCCGCAAACTCCGGGAGCAACCGCTCCAGAATGCCCAGCCGAAGAAATTCGCGCAGTCCGTCGGTCGCCCTGGGTCCCAGCCGGAGCATTTTGATAAACTCGTCTCGGAACCGTTCAACGCTGATCACGCTCAGCCGTGGGAGCGTCGCAATGAGCCCTTCTTCGAGCCCGGGCGCAAACTCAAAACCCAACTGGGCCTTGAACCGAACCGCCCGAACGATCCTCAGCGGGTCCTCCGCAAAGATCGTCTCCGGCGATTGGGGCGTCCGGAGCACCCCGTCGCGAAGGTCCGCCAGGCCCGTGCCGAGCAGATCAAGCGTCTCCCCGCTGTGCAGGTTCAGCATCAGCGAGTTCACAGTGAAGTCTCGGCGCCTCGCGTCATCCAGCAGGGTCGAGGGCTCGGTTTCGGGCTTACGTGAGTCGATTTCGTACGACTCGCGCCGCGCCGTTACCCACTCCAGGGCCTGCCCATCCAGTCGGGTCAGGGCCGTCCCATAGCGTGGATAGGTCACGGGCGCGATTTGCGAAAGCCCGTTCTGCCAGAGCCATTCGACCAACGGCAGCACGTCCATTTCGCTGACAAGGTCAAAATCGGTGGTCTCGCTGATGCCAAGAAGGGAGTCGCGCACGCACCCGCCCACCAGCCAAACCTGGCCCTCCCACGCAGTTCCGCGGGTACCAATTGCCAGTTTTTGCAGTGCCGAGTGGTCCAGAAGCGTCATGAGAGGTAGCTCCTCACCCATAATGAACGGAGCACGAGCCCATATCATGCCATCTTACGCCCACCTTGTCCAGCCGGGTTCAAAGGTCAACCTGGCCAAGATCTCGACCCGCGCCCCCAAGAACCTGACGAAGGAGAAGGGCAAGGCTCTGACGGTCGAACTAGCTGCCCAGCTAGATGAGCTAGAAGACTTGCTCTATTTCGCGGGCGACCATGCGGTACTTGTTGTGTTGCAAGGCATGGACACTGCCGGGAAAGACGGAGCCCTCCGATTCATGCTGCAAAACATGAACGCACAAGGAGTACGGATCGCACCCTTCAAGGTGCCGACCGAGGAAGAGCTGCGCCACGACTTCCTTTGGCGGGTGCACAAGCAGACCCCTGGACGCGGCGAGTTTGTCGTCTTTAATCGCTCGCACTACGAGGACGTGCTCGTAGTCCGGGTCCACAATTTGGTGCCCGAGGAAACTTGGTCGAAGCGCTACGAAACCATTAATCAGTTCGAGGCTTTATTGACCGATTCGCGCACCATCGTCGTCAAGTTCTTCTTGCATATCAGCAAAGATGAACAAGAACAACGCCTGCTCGCTCGTGAAGAAGAGACCGAAAAAGCCTGGAAGCTCTCGGTGGGCGACTGGAAAGAACGTGAGCACTGGGATGCCTACCAAGCGGCCTACTCTGATGCTCTGGAAAAATGCAGCACCGAGGCCGCTCCGTGGCACATCGTGCCAGCGGATCAGAAGTGGCTAAGAGACCTTGCGATTGCGCAAACAATCGTCGAAAAGCTCAGTCCCTACAAAGCGGGCTGGATGGAGAAACTCAGCAAGCTCGGTGCGCTCCAGAGGGCTGCGCTCGAGGAGTACCGCAAGGCCGGGGCTTCCGCCCCATCGGGAACCTAATTACCCCCGCGAGAGATAGAAGGAGACTGATGCGAAAGACGAGGATTGGAATGGCGATCGCTGTGGCCCTGGCCATGGCGCAAATGGCAGTAGCCCAGCAACTCACCGTGGAAGCACGGGCCCGGCTGGAACAAGAGATTACGACCCGCGTGACTCGCGTCGCGTTTGTACCGGGTGTTGATTTTTCGCAGTGGCCCACCATATTGGAGAAGTACCGCGCTGAGCTGGACAAGGCTACCACGCATTCGGCCTTTGCAAGCATCATCAATCGCGCGCT
Source organism: Fimbriimonadaceae bacterium (assembly GCA_022842565.1). Classification (GTDB taxonomy): domain Bacteria; phylum Armatimonadota; class Fimbriimonadia; order Fimbriimonadales; family Fimbriimonadaceae; genus JAFLBD01. Next base: position 1,357 of record JALHPH010000191.1, on the reverse strand, counting down.
CACCGAGTTCAAACAGAGCCACATGGTCCTCATCACTCCCGACCAAAACGAAGCGCGCAAGCGTGGTGCCCAAGCGGGCATCGGGATCGGATTGCAGTTGGCCCCCGAGGGGATTCGCATTGCCAATGTGGTTGAGAACTCGCCGGCGAGCCGCGCAGGCCTAGTGGCGGGCGATATCATCACGCTCGTCAATGGCGTCAAGCCGACGGCGGTGACGGCAGTCGCTGGTGCCATTGGTACCGAGTTCGAACTCACCGTGAAGAACGCCGCAGGCGAAACCCGAAAAGTCCGTGTCAAGCGGGAAATTTACGGAATGGCGAAACCCGCCACCCTCACGTGGAGCACGCCGAAACGGGTCGCCGTTCTCCGCATACCGACTTTTGAGCGGGGCTATGATGTCAACCGGATGGCGCGGCTGGTGCAAGAGGC
>JALHPH010000191.1:0-918 GCA_022842565.1 Fimbriimonadaceae bacterium | reverse complement strand
AGGCAAAGGGGGCCGAGACACTCATCGTCGATCTTCGCGGAAATCCTGGCGGATTCGTCTTCCACATGCTCCATGCGGCTGGTTTGCTCCTTCCGGATGGCCGGGTGCTCGGCACCATCGTCACTCGCTACGGCATGGACAACTACGTTCGCACAACCGGAAAGCCGAAAGATGATCTTCTTGGGTATGTCGCTTGGACGCCCGACAAGATGAAAGTCACCAGCCCCTCGAAGGGCTCAAGCGGGTTCACTGGGAAGTTTGTGGTCCTGACCGATGGCGGGACCGGCAGCGCCGCCGAGATGCTTGGCGCGGCGCTGAAAGAGATCGGCGGGGCGAAAGTTTTTGGTCAGCGTTCTGCTGGCATGGTGTTGGCCGCGACCATCGTGGAGCTCAGTAGCGGGTTTGCGCTGATGGTGCCACTGCAAGACTACGTGACCGTGCAAGGCACGCGACTGGAAGGCACAGGACTCGTTCCGGATATTGAAGTGAAGCCTACGGACGGCACCGATGCGGTCCTGGCCGCCGCCCTCCTCCACGCCTCGACGCAACCTGGCTCCGGCCAGGGTTAAGGCTTACCGAGACCGGCTGGGGCCTTGACGCGGCCCACGAGCCCGCTGAGCGCCACGAGCGTGATGAGATAAGGCGTGATGCCCCAAAGCTCCGCTGGGAGCGTGACACCAAGAATGGGAGCACCCTGGAACTGGATCGCCACGGCCTCGAGCAGCGCAAACGCCACGCAAGCCAAGAGGGTCGGCACGGGCCGCCAGCCGCCCACAATCAATGCGGCTAGCGCAATGAATCCGCGCCCGCTGGTCATGTTGTCGCTGAACGTGCCGGTGTTGCTCAGCACCAGCGCTCCGGATAGGCCGCAAAGCACGCCGGTCCAAACAAGCGCCTTCCACCGAATCGCGACAGGCT
>JALHPH010000190.1 GCA_022842565.1 Fimbriimonadaceae bacterium | reverse complement strand
GAGCCAACGAAGGCGATCCCAGCGATGCGCGGTGCTGGTGGCTGCGATGAGTAGCCGCTCGCCCTCTTCGGTGAGCTGGGCGGTGGTGGGCGGCGCAGCCAACCATTCTGGCGAGAGCAGCGAGCTTCCCATCTCGGGGTTTTGCGCCAGGACATCCGCCATGAAGCCAGAAAGACTGAGAAGCTGGTGAACAGCGCCGCCGAGCGGACCCGAGTTCTCAAGGCCATCCAGGAGCGTGGCGGGATTGCTGCTGGCTAGCAGCCAGCGCTCCAGACGCCCGAGGGCGAGCTCGTCCTCGGCCCAGGCCACCGGCACGGGCCGCAATGCAAGTGCCTCGATGCGGCGCACTGCGTCGCTCAATTTGCTAGCCCTCCCTCAGTTCGCGGCGACACGATCCCATTATGAGGCAACGGGGTGAGATTCACGAACGTATGTCACACTTGGAACCTCTTAAGAGACAAAAGTGATGAAAAAGCTCCTTGCACCCTCCCTCCTCATTGTCGCCGTTGCCGCCATGCAAGGCTGCCAGCAAGCCCCGTCGCTCGTCGGCAATTGGAAGCTGGCTGAGCCTATCACGATGCAGGGAATGCAAGTCGGCGAAGGAACGATGGAATTCACGTCAGACAAAAAGTCCACATCGACTATGACCGTCACCGTCATGGGTCAAGCAGTCAATATGAAGATGGTGGGCGGATACACCGTTGCCGAAAAATCGGTCACTCAGACCATTGATGAGCTCTACGTAAACGATAAGAAGCAGGACTTGAATCTTCCCATGTTTGCTCAGATTAAACAAAATGCATCGGTTCCGGTGACATTTGAATTCGAAGGCAACGATAAGGTGAAGCTCACCTCTTCCGCAGGGACTTCCACCTGGACTAGGGTGAAGTGAAATCCTCGTTTGCCATCTGCGCCGTATTCGCTGGCTTGATGCTGGCGGGATGCGGTCGGCCGTCGCTGGTGGGCACCTGGGAAATGCAGGACGCCACCGCGGTCCCTGGCCTGACCAAATTGACCGCCACCTTCGAGCAGAGCGGCGCGCTGGTGGTGAAGGCTACGGCTGGCTCCGGCCCGTTTAAGGTCACCGGCAAGGCGAATGGCACCTACACTCTGGAAGGAGATCGCCTCACGGTGAAGATCGACAAGATGGACCTGGGCGATCTCCCGGAAGAGTTTAGAGAGTTTGCGGAGGACGCGGTGAACCAGCAAGCCCAGCGGCTCACCGGGCGGTTCGGTTGGAAAAGCGGCACATCGTTTTCGGTGGGCGAGAACGACCAAATCTACACGTTTGAGCGCGTCGATCGATAAGAAATCGGGGGACTCTCTCGGCAGAATCGCAACATTAACGCCACTTTATGTTACACTTGCGTGACTGATACAAGCGTGGCGCTCATGAAAAAGTCCCTCCTCCTCTCGGTTCCCGTTCTTTGCGCCTTGTTGGTCGGCTGTCAGCCTTCCGCTCCGGCGGTTGTTGGCAAGTGGACCCTCGCCGAGCCGTTGACCGAAGGTCAAATGATGATCACCGGCGGCACGGTCGAATACACCGCAGACAAGAAGATGACCTCTGAATTGTCCGTTAACGCCGGGCTTCAAGCATTAAAGATGAAAGTCGTTGCTGATTACGAACTGAACGGTACGCAGTTGCGGCAGATTCCGAAAGAGGTTTACATGAACGATGTAAAGCTTCCAGCGAACAGCCCCGTACTCGCGGCCATGAGCGATCCCGAACGCAACACCGTGACCGTGGAATTCATCAATAACGATCAAGTCAAGATGATCGGTGTTTCGACGACCTCCATCTGGAACCGAATGAAATGAGCCGGATGAGTGCGCTCCCATTTGTCGTTCTCGCGGCGGTTGCATTGGCAGGCTGCCAGCCAAAGCCCTCCATCATCGGGAAATGGCGGCTGGACGAAGGCGCTCAGGTCAATAGCACCACTGTGAAGGGTGCCGTGATGGAAATCACCGCTGATACGATGACCACGAGCATGACCGCGACTCGGAACGGTCAGCGTTTCGCGACCAAGATGTCGGGCAAATACAAAATGACCGAGAGCTCTTTCGAGTTCACCATGACTGAAATGCTGCTCAATGGTCAACCGATGGACCTCAACCGACCAGAATTCGCGGCATTCAGAAGCACTCAATCGCAAACTTCGGCACTGAACCTTGACGGTAACGACAAGCTGACGATGACCTCCGCTGCTGGCACCACTCAGTGGACCCGCATCAAGTAGCGGTTAACATTTCTGCCCTCACTTTGCGGTATCCCGAAGAGCAATGGCTCATACACGGATTGCAGTGATCATGGCGGGCGGCTCGGGTGAGCGCTTTTGGCCCTTTTCTCGGCTGAAAACCCCCAAACAGCTCCTCAAACTAGCTTCGCCAGACCACACGCTCATCGAACAAGCCGTGCAACGGGCGCATGATTTGGTGGACCCAGCATCGGTTTACTTGGCCACGGTTCCGCATCTGGTTGGGCCGCTAGCCGAAGCAGTGCCCGAGGTCCCAGCAGAGAACATCCTGGCCGAGCCGCTGAAACGCAACACCGCAGGCTGCCTGGTTTGGCTCGCAGCAAACCTTCTAGCCCGCGACCCTGATGCCCGCGCGAAAGTCAGCATCGCCGTCATTACCGCCGATCACGTCATTCGACCCGCGGCCGATTTTCGCCGCACTGTTTGCGCTGCGCTCGATACGGCGGAAAGCACGGGCGGCCTGGTGACCATCGGCATCCGGCCCGACCGCCCCGAAACAGGCTTTGGCTATATCGAAATGGGCGACAATACTCTGCCGAACGAGCACGGAATCACCGTGCGCAGCGTTCGCCAGTTCCGCGAAAAGCCCGACCTCGCCACCGCGACCGGCTATCTGGAATCTGGGCAGTATCTTTGGAACAGCGGCACCTTTTTCTGGACGCTCGACGGCTTTTTGACGGAGCTGGAAGCTGCCGCACCGAACCACTATGCCTGCGTGCTGGCAGTCGCCGACGCTCTAGCTCGGGGTGCGACCGAAGCCGCAGAGGCCGCCTTCGCCGCCATTCCTAGCATCAGCATCGACTATGCCCTCATGGAAAAAGCACAGCGCGTTTTTGTGGCCGAGGCGGCGTTCGAGTGGGACGATGTCGGATCGTGGGACGCTCTAGACCGCTCGCTCAGCCCTGATGCCGACAGTAACGTAGTGCAGGGCGATGTGATTGCGATTGAAAGCCGTGACAATATTGTGGTGAGCCAGGTGCCGGGAACGGTGGTGACGGTGGTGGGGATTGAGGGCTTGGTGGTCGCTGTGACCGCCGACGCCGTCCTCATCGTCCCAAAATCCCGCGCTCAGGACGTGAAAAAGGTCGTGGAAACCCTCAAATCCCGCTCCGACCCCCGGCTCTAACGCAGCAGGGCTTTCAATTCGCCTGCCTTTAGGATGCGCACAGACCTCGGAGACCATTCCAGGATGCCCTGCTCGCGTAGCTCGCGGATGGAGCGGTTGAGCGCCTCGCGCGTAACACCAAGTTGCGTGGCAAGCTCTTGTTGGCTGAGCGGCAACTCCACGACGAAGCCTCGGTCAGTCTTTTGGCCGTTCCGACGGGCTTCTTCCACCAGCACATAGGCAATGCGCTTGGTGAGTTTCCATTGCGCGCGGCCTTTGTCCTCGGTCGCATTGGCGACTCGCCGAGCCAGAGCCTGGATCACGCAATATCCCAGCTTGGCATCGGAAAGCAGGGCGCTTTGAAGTGCGCGGCCGTCCAGCACGATCAGTTTGCATTCGTCGAGCGCGCGAAGATTCGCCCTACGCGGCTGATCCAGGAAAAGTGAGAGTTCGCCTGCGATCTCGCCCTCCGCAAGCGTGGCAACGTGGACCGAGACTCCGCCTTCCGCGGCTTTTTCGACCGCCACCCGGCCCTCAATCACAAAGAAAACTTGGCCCTGGGGGTCGTTTTCCCAAGCGACAGTGTCCCCGGCGCGAACAGTTCGCACACGGCAACCATCGACCAGCGACTCCAGCCGTGAGCGGTCTGCGGTTTTAAAGAGCACCGAGTTTTGGAGGGCATGGACGAGCCAGTCGGTCTGCGCGCTCATGCCCCCATTGTATCGCTGCCCTACAGGGAATCGCCGATCAATCCAAAGTTTACGGCCAGGATCGCAAAATCGCCTGGCCCTACTTCGTCGTCGCCATCCAC
>JALHPH010000189.1 GCA_022842565.1 Fimbriimonadaceae bacterium | reverse complement strand
CAGCTTCGGATTCCTAAAAAGGTAGACGGGCAAAGGGTGCTAAAGGGTGCGCAGTGCGATGAGGAACCCCATGAAAGTTCGAGCGAGTGTAAAAAAGATTTGCGACAAATGCAAGATCATTAAGCGGTCCGGTGTGGTGCGCGTGATTTGCATCAATCCCAAGCACAAGCAGCGACAAGGGTAAGCGGTTTTGGAGAAAATCAACTAGATGGCTCGTATTGCTGGCGTAGATTTACCACGAGAGAAAGCAGCGCTTTATGCTCTGCCCTTGATTTACGGTATTGGGCGCAACAACGCTCACCAAGTCTTGGAGAAGGCTGGAGTTGACCCTACGAAGAAGATCAAGGAATTGACTGATTCGGAAGTGGCCGCGCTCCGTGAAGCCATCGAAGCCGACTACACGGTAGAAGGTGACCTTCGCCGCGAAGTCTTTGGCAACATCCGCCGCCTGATGGAGATCGGCTCTTACCGTGGCCTGCGTCACCGTCGTGGTCTTCCCACCCGTGGTCAACGCACCCGATCAAACGCCCGTACGCGAAAGGGTAAGCCCAAGACTGTGGCCGGCAAGAAGAAGGCGAAGAAGTAAGGAAGATTTATGGCACGAAAACAAGTTACTCGCGGAAAGGTCAAGGAAAAGCGTCAAGTTGCCGAAGGCATGGCCTATGTGCACTCGACGTTCAACAACACGATCGTGACCATCACCGATCCCCAAGGCAACGTGCTTTGCTGGGGCAGCGCCGGTGCCGTTGGCTTCAAGGGAAGCCGAAAGGGCACCCCGTTTGCCGCTCAGTTGGCCGCCGAAAGCTGCGCCAAGAAAGCCCAAGCCCACGGAATGCGTAAAGTCGAAGTGAAAGTCTCGGGTCCCGGCGGCGGTCGCGAAACCGCTATCCGCTCGCTGCAAGCGAACGGCCTGGATGTGACCAGTATCACCGACATCACCGCTGTCCCGCACAACGGCTGCCGCCCTCCCAAGCGACGCCGCGTCTAAGCCTCTTTACCGATTACCAATGCCCGCACAAATTTCAACTCAAGAACTCACACAAGCTTACGGAAAGTTCGTTTTCGAGCCGCTCGACCGCGGTTTTGGCGATACGATCGGTAACGCTTTGCGGCGTGTTCTTCTGAGCTCCATCCAGGGCGCCGCCGTTGCGGCCGTCCGAGTGGCCAAGGTCTACCACGAGTTCGCTCAAATCCCCGGAGTGAAGGAGGACATGTCTGAGTTCCTCCTGAACCTGAAGCACCTTTCGCTTTCGGCAACCTTCGAAGGCGCACCGCCCGAAGAGTGGATTCTTCGCATCGACGTGAAGGGCCCCGGCCGCGTGACCGGTGCCGACATCGAGTGCCCAGAGGGAGTGACCGTCATCAACCCCGAGGTCTACCTGGCGACTATCAGCGAAAAGGATGCCGTCTTCAGCGTCGAGCTTTATGTGACCTTCGGAAGCGGCTACACCATGCCGGATAAGCAAGACCGCTTCCGTGGAGTGATTGGCCTCATCCCGACCGGCTCGCAGTTCACTCCCGTGAAGAAGGTGTACTACACGGTGGAGCCGACTCGCGTTGGTAGCCGAACCGACTTTGACCGCTTGGTCATCGACATTTGGACCAATGGCGCCGTTGCACCCAACGATGCTGTGACCCAGGCCGCACAGATTCTTTCCCGCCACGTGGCCCTGTTCTTTGAACTCGGCAAGGGCGGATACGATCTGGAACTCGCTTCGAGCGACGAGGACGAACCAGACCTCAGCAACGTTCCTGAAATCAAGATCGAAGAGCTTGACTTCTCGCAACGAACCTTTAACTGCCTCCGACGAGCCGGACTGATGACCCTGCGTCACCTGGCCGCCTCCAGCGAAGCAGACCTGACTTCCATTCGAGGCTTCGGCAAGAAGTCGCTCACCGAAGTGCGCGATAAGCTGGCCGAGCACGGACTCGCCCTCAAACCCAGCAAGGCAGGCTACCGAGCCTTCGATCTGCTGGACGACGATGAGGATTTTGACTGAGCATGAACCATAAAGCCGATCACCGTAAACTTGGATTACCCAGCGACCAACGCCGGGCCCTGCTGACGAACCTGTCGCGACAGCTCGTTCGCCATGGCTATATCCACACCACGCTTGGCCGCGCCAAGGAGACTCAGCGCATCGTTGAAAAGCTGATCACCCTCGGTAAGAAGGACACGCTTTCCACCCGACGCGAAGCCCGAAAGGTCCTCGTTGGCCACAGCAAGGCCTCGGCAAAGCCCGAGCGACTGCTCGCCGGAAAGACCGAGCTCGAGAAGATGATCATCCTGCAAGATCGCAGCCTCATCAATGGTGAGGACCTGGTCAAGCACCTTTTCGATGTCGTCGCCCCCCGATTCCGAGACCGCAATGGCGGCTATACCCGCATTACCAAGACCGGTCAGCGCCGCGGCGATGGTGCCGTGACCTGCGTTTTGGAGCTTGTCGACTAAAAACAGAATCCGTCTCGTCGTTCAGTACGACGGGACGGATTTTTGCGGCTGGGCCGCACAATCTGGACAGCGCACTGTCCAAAGCACCTTGAAAGAAGCAGTACGTCAGATCTCGGACGATGTCAACGAGATCATCGGTGCAAGCCGCACCGATGCAGGTGCCCACGCTTGCGGGCAAGTCTGTCATTTCGACACCGCAAACCCGATCCCCGAACCCAACTGGGTTCGAGCCCTGAACGACCTCCTTCCCGGAGACATCGCTGTTCAAGATTCCAAGCGGGTTCCCCAGAGCTTTCATAGCCGGTTCTGCGCCACTTGGAGGTTCTACCGCTACCGGTTTGCCATCGGAACACGCCAACCGCTCCGCAGCCGCTATGCCCACACTCTCTGGAAGCCGCTCGACCTGGAGGCCATGAGCTCCGCCGCGCAAACGCTGGTCGGCCGCCATGACTTCTGGAGCTTCAGCGAAGAGACCCCCGCCGAAGCCAACACCGTCCGCGAACTCCAATCGGTGCGCGTGAGGTCAGTGAGAGATGAAATCTGGCTCGACATTGTGGGAAACGCCTTCATCCGTGGCATGATGCGCCGAATCGCAGGTGGACTGATGGAAGTGGGGCAAGGAACCAGACCCATCCAAGACTTTCCAGACCTGCTGCACACAGAGCGCCGCGAGGGCATCTTCCGACCCATCGTCCTCCCCGCCCGCGGCCTGTGCCTCATGAACGTACGCTACGGCAGACATCCCAAAGATTTTCGAGAAAACTCGACGAATGAAGACGAGTGACCCTCGGCGAACAAGAAAGCTAATGAACAGGACAACAGTACAAACTAAAGAAGGAGCACGCGACGACCGCAAGTGGTTTGTGGTCGATGCGACCGGTGTACCCATCGGACGCTTGGCTACCCAAGTCGCCCAAATCCTTCGTGGCAAACATAAGCCCAATTTCACCTATAACCAGGATTGCGGTGATTTCGTCGTCATCATCAACGCCGAGCGCGTGGTGCTGACCGGCAACAAGCAAAACGAAATCATCTACTGGCACAGCGGATGGCCAGGCGGTCTCAAGAGCATCACTCGCGAGCGCCTGCGCGAAGAGAAGCCGGATCGGTTAGTCGAGAAGGTCGTCTGGGGCATGCTGCCCAAGACCAAGCTCGGTAGCCAAATCTACGCCAAGCTGAAAGTTTATGCCGGCTCTGAGCACCCGCACGGCGCGCAGAACCCCGAGTCCCTGTCCATCACGGAGTATCGAAAGGCCCGATAATGCCCACCGCAAGTTACGGCACCGGCCGCCGCAAGGCCGCAATCGCTCGAGTCTGGATTACCCCAGGCGAAGGCAATATCACCATCAATGACAAGCCCGCCGCCGAGTATCTCGGTCGCCCGGTGCTGGAGTACCTTGTGAAGAGCCCGCTCGTCGCGCTCGCCATGGAGGGCCAAATTGATGTGCGCTGTAAGACCAAGGGCGGAGGCATCAGCGGTCAAGCTGGCGCCATCAAGCTCGGCATTTCGCGCGCGCTGGTCAGCATGGATGAAACCCTGCGCCCCAGCCTGAAGGTTGACGGCTTCCTGACCCGCGACGCCCGCATTAAGGAAAGCAAGAAGTACGGTCGCAAGAAAGCACGACGCGGCTTCCAGTTCGTCAAGCGCTAAGATTCCTGTCCTTTCCTGTTCAAAGAATACGGGCTGCGGAGGTTCTCCGCAGCCCGTTCTTTTGTCTCGCGACCGCTTGTTTTTCAGGATGGTTGTGGTGCCGGTGTTGCGGGCCGAGGGAAACAGTGCATAAACACTGAACTCACCCCGAAGAAGATCAGCA
>JALHPH010000188.1 GCA_022842565.1 Fimbriimonadaceae bacterium | reverse complement strand
GAGGAAGAACGGGAGTTTGAAAACAAATGGTACTCTGGATGATCGCACAGTAAGAATCTGGTTCTAAAGTGTTTCGTTAACCCATATTAGAGCCATGCAAACTCTAGGATTCCGCGGAATATTCATTAGGCATACTGAGATCATTGAGTACCTGCTCAAGTGTGTGACGGTCTACGACGAGTGGCTCATTAACGGCCCAAGGCACAGCTATCTCGCAACAACCTTGGAGCAGATACGGTACCCCTCTGAACATATATATGAGTTTAGTTACTGTCCTCTAGGAACACAAGCTATGCTCCCGTTTGACCGAGGATGGAATCCTTGGCAGTGCGGAGGTCTGATGTGGCAAAACACCGAGCAGACCGTGGATAACACGATCTCGTGTTGGGAGGGCAGTGTCAACTTTATGAACTTGGAACATCCGGACTACGCGGAGGCCATCAAGCGCGATATCCAGAAGCTTGTGCGCGTAGTGAGAAAAGAAGCTCGTGTCGCGCATATTAAGTACGATATTCGCGAAGACAAAACAAAGGTATGGCTGTCCCCCGGAGCGCAAGAGTTCTTTGACTCTGGCGGACAGCCATCTGCTTGCCATGGACCTGGACCATTTCGTAAAGACATGTGTGGACGAGGAAGGCTCATCGACTACCCTGGTCAGCCGGAAATGTTCCAGGGAACGCCCTACGAGGATCCCAACAGTTCAAACAAGTGACGTCAGGTGCAACCTTTTGTGGCGACTATCGGGCAATCTACCCTGATGAAAACGGTAACCAAGTCATAGTGCTGGGATCCAAGATACTTAGCACGAAGAAAGCAGAGGATAAACAGAACTCGAATTGTAGGGACACTGGCTCACATACTAGAGCGCTTCACGGACGTCGACGAGGGCACGCATCTTAGCGGTTGCTATCTCCTCGGCGTTCATGGCACGCTCGCTGAAGGTAGCGAAACCACAGTCGGGGTTCAAAAAGATTCGGTCTGGTGCAAAATGCTCCAGAGCCGCTTCGATACGGCTCTTAATAAATGAAACACTCTCTACATCAGGAGTTCGTGGATTGACCGCGCCAAGGCCCAACTCGGACACGCCAAAACCCATCAAGTCTCCAGCACGCGGAGTTGCGTACTCCAGCACCAGTTGATCCACATTCATCTTTGCAAACCATGGTGCAAGTGGCGCATAGTTACCCGATAACAGGGTCGACTCATTCACGCTCCAGTTGCCCCGGCAAACGTGGAGTCCGATGCGGGGTTTTCGTGGATGTGAAGCCACCGCGCGAACGACTGCATTCAACATTGAAACAGCCCATTCAAGTTCCTCTCGTGGATCGTTTCTAGAAGCCAAAGCGGCGCACATAAAGGTCCGCGTTTTGCCCTGAGTAAATACCAACTCGGTCAAAACTGGTTCGTCAAATTGCACGAAGTCCGCACCGGCATCGGCCAGAGCCACAAGCTCACGGGAAAGGAGTTCAACGACGACATCGCCCAATTCTTCCTTCGTAGCATATGCCTTAGTCGTGACCTCAGGCACCCACATTGCGCGCGTCAGAATATAGGGTCCCGGAAGCGTAACCTTAATAGGCAAACGAGTCAAAGATCTTGCAAATAGATAGTCGTTTAAGACAAGCGGCTCACGCTGGGTGATCGCCGAAACACACGTTGGGTTCCGTATCGCAAATGCCGGGACATCAAGACGCGAGAGAAGCTCTTCGAAAGACTCTTTATCCTCCACATACGCCATCATTTCGCGCAACGTCATCAGCTGCACTCCCTCAAGTTTTTCGGTTACGAACGAGTAGAAGTTATCGCGGCGCAGTTCGCCGTCCGTCAGAACATCGACGCCGAGCGACTCCTGCAAACGAACAAGTCGCTCGATTTCTTTATCCGCTAGTTCCGAGAATTCCGCTAACGACACGCGACCGGATTGCTTCCCGCGCTGGGCCGCCAAGAGCTCACGGGAGCGGGGCCATGACCCGACCATCGTCACAGGGAAGTTCATCGCCAATAGCCCAATCCTTCAACAGCGTAGCTTAGGGGTCCAAACCCGGAGGTCCGTCCGGGTTCCCATTTCTTCAGGCCCTCCATATCCATCATTTCACGGTGTTCGGGGTTGTCATAGCTCATGGCAAAAAGGCTTGCCAAAAAGCCAGTTTCTTGATCAGCAGAAAAGTCGTCGCGCACGGTGAATACGCAGTGATCGAATTTCTCTGTCGTCAGTAGCGAAGTAAAGGCACCGGGATCTGCGGTTCCGTCAGAGTTCCAGAGCTGCCAGTTAAGGTCGAGGCACCAGCAAGCATCGGCGTCGCCTTCCATCAACGACTGTAGCGCGTCGCGCTCCCCGCCGATGTGGTCGCCATGCTTGCCGACCAAGACATCAAATCGCTGTTCGGTGTAATCCACTCCCGGCCGCAGCCCAGCTTGCAGGAGCATGCCCTGAGGAATCAGGGTCGCTTGCGGAGAGTCGGAGGCACCAAAAGCGACGACCCGGCCCCGCAACTCTTGAACCGAGGAGATTTCACCAGCACGCACAATGAGGTGCGAGGCGCGGTCGCGGTCGGTATCCCGCATAGCGATGGCGCGGCAGCCGCCACTGGTTTGCCGGACCGAATCCAGCCAGGCCAGCGGCGAGTTCCAAGCGATATCGATATGCCCTTTTGTCAGCGCGGCGACTTGCAGCTCATAGTTCGTGTAATAGACGATGTCAATCGGGAAGCCCTGGTCATTGAAAAACCTGCGGATGATGTCCCAGATAATGGTGACTTTGGGGTCATAGACCACCGCCCCAACCAGCACAGGTGACGCCATCAGAAGAGCTCCATGCCGCAAAGGGCCTTGCCAATGAAATCGTGCAGCACATCGGTGGTGGGCGCCATGACCGACATCGCGCGGGCATCGCGGAAAACACGCTCGATGCCCAAATGCCGGCTGAAAGCGGCCCCTCCGCATGCACGCATACCCAGGTCGGTGACCTCGATGGCCGCCTCGGCGGCTTGGGCTTTGGTGCCCAGCGCCCAAACCATGCCGGTTGGGTCGCCGGATTCCAGCGCATCGACGGAACTGGCGAGATAGGCACGGGCTTGATCGGTGCGCAGCCTCATGCGCGCGAGGCGTTCACGCAGGTTGGGCAGATCGGCCAAGGACTGTCCCAAGTGCTCTAGCTTTTGCCCGGTGATGTGGCGCTGGGTGGCGGCAAAAGCAGCTTCGCAACAACCCACCGAAACGGCGCTGTTACCGAGCGCAAAGGTCGGCAAGACCGCGCCCATCATGGTGTCCATACCGGCACCTTCGTCAGTCAGCGCACGGCTTGGGGCGACTCTGAGTCCTTCCATTACCATAGGCGCACTGGCGTTGCCTCGCATGCCCATCGCGTTCCAGGGGGATTCAATTCGGAATCCAGAATCGGTATCGGTGATGAGGTAAAGCGTGATCGCCATCGGGTTATCGGATCCCGCAGCCCGAGTGGTTGCCACATATCCATTGGCATGGCCGGCGCTGGTAACCCAACTCTTGATTCCGTTCAAAACCACATGGTCCCCGTCCATTTCGGCCTGGCTCATCGGTGCCCAGAAGTGGCTCCTGCTGCCGCGCTCGCTCCATGCCAGCGTGCTTAGGTGCTTGCCGGCGGCAGCCGCGCGCAGTGGCTCGGCCATTCGGTCGGATGAGGACTTGTAGGCAGCGACCCCGCAGAGGTGCATCAGATAAACCATTGCGGTGCTAGCACATCGCTGAGCCACGGTATCTACCGCGGCACTGGTCATCCGCAGTCCCTCGCCCATTCCGCCCAGTTCAGTCGGGACGGTCAGACCCCAAAATCCGGCGTCGGCCAGGGTGCGCATACCCTCGCTGGGGAAGCGGCTTTCGGCGTCCACGTCGGCGGCTTTGGGCGCGATGACAGAATCGGCAAGGTCGGCGAGGCGCGCAATGGTGCCTAATTGAGATTCAGAGAGGCGATAGGGGTTCATAGGATTTCTAGCTGGAGGTCAAGCGCGCATGCGCGCTGAAGAGTGGCGACGAGGGGCGATTGTTCCTGAACGGAATCCCACACTGCGCGTAACGCATTTGGGGTTTCAGGACTAGTTACGGAGAGCTTGAGGACGATTTGTTCCAGACCGGGATTGCCATTTTCGCCCACAACGCCGAGCGCCATGAGAGCGTTGCCGAGCGTACCATCCACGCGCACTTCGGCTTCATCAAGGGGAATGAGTGAACGCTCGCAACGCTCGCTAAATCTTAGGAGGAGATCGGCGCCGAGGGCGCCGAGCATGCATTCCAGGGCAGAAGTGGCATCGCTCTT
>JALHPH010000187.1 GCA_022842565.1 Fimbriimonadaceae bacterium | reverse complement strand
AGTCCCAGTTGCGTTGGGGAAATTGTCGAACCCGTTGGCGACGATCATGTTCACCTCACGGGTCTGGCCGGGGGCAAGCGTCAGCCGGGTGGCAATCCAACCCTGGCCTTGGTCGCTGCTGCTGGCACGCCAGTCGTCCGTCGCCCAGTCACCGCTGGTGCCGCCGATGGAGTCTACGGTCTTGAGCGCCGCGGCATAGTAAACTGACACATTCTTGCGGTAGTCACCGGTCGTGGTGGGGTTGTATTCGCCAGTACTGTTGGTGAAGCGATCGGTATTGTCCCACGCCAACATGGCACGGCGGGAGTAATCCATCGTCGATTGATCGAAGTTGTCACCACCATTGATGGCCCAATCGCCATACACATAGAACCGAAGATCCTTCGAGGTCGATCCCTCGTTGGTCAGCAGATAGCGCTTTACGATCATGCCGCGAAGGTTATTGTTCGAGGCATCCTGTGGCCAGGTGGCCAGGTTATAGGGAGCAAAGTCGAACTGCTGAACCAAGATGTTGTTGCCACCGAAAGTCAGCCGCGAGGCACCCTCAATCACGTTGGTGTCGCCTTTATAGGTTTGAGTGACGTTGCTGAAGCTCTGACCGTTTGGATTGCTCAGCCAGTGGGTGAGCCCGTCCACGCGGATACCGGCCATCAGGTGATTGAAGTGCATTTGCCCACGGTTACCAGGCGGCAATCCAGGCGGGAAGGTATCCAGACCACCCACATAGCCTTCGTTCTTGGTGCTCACGCCGCGCACTGCGCCCGCGCCAGGACCATAGATGTCGTAGACCGTTCCGTTCTGGTCGAGCATAGCGTTGATAAACGTGTTGCCCACCACCGCCTCTTCTTTCCAGTGATGGATGGGCGGATAGCCGACTTGCGGGCTAGGCTGGCCCTGACCAGCGCCTGGCCAAGCGATGCCGTTCAGATATCCAAAGGTCAAAGGCGGATTGGCCGGGTTGTCGCAAACACCGTCGTCGCAGCCATAGTTGTTCGCCCAAACCTCCGGACCCGAAGCAGAATGCCACGCACCGATGCGGTATTTCACGTTCTGGCCATAGATTCGAGTGGCCGCAGGCAGGGTGGCGCGCCACCAGTCCACAGTGCCTCCCGAGGTCGATTGGTTGCGAACGAAGTTGACTTGGCTCGCGCTGCTTCGCAGTACAAGTGTGCTGCCGGTCGGGATGCCCTTGGAACCGCCTGGATTGGTACCGTCCACGGTGTAATACACCGCCACATCGGTATAGAAGAAGCTGTAGCCGATCCGGGCCCACACGTCCACAGCCTCGCTTTCGCGCGGCGTGTTGGGATTGCGCATGGTCACCCCCGATTCCCCAAAAACTGGGTCAGCCGATAGGTGCTCCACAAACGCGGGAACACCCCAAGCCAGGGCCGAAGCCAAAACTCCCGAAACGACGAAGGCAATCCTGTTCAAGACCATACGATCACAGCCAACAGGCCGACCCCCGTTGGTTCCTATCATTAAGATAGCAGATCGTGCATACGAATTCCGAGCCCAAACCGCTCGGAATTACCAGGATTTCCCGTTAACGAATCAGGATGCAGTGCAGAAGGGGTCGAAGTTTGCTGGTCTTGTGAATCGCGATTCGACACGCTTCCAGCACAACGCCTTCCACGGTCTTGTCGTCCATCCGCTCAGCTTTCGAGAGTCCCTTCATCCGGTCATGCACCCACTGGCTGGCAGTGCGGAGCGGCGCGCTACCGCCCGAAAAGCCCTTTGCGTCCAATTGAACCTCTTCCGGCAGACCCGTATCGGGGTCGATCACCACGACGATGATCACCATGCCCTGCTCGGCCATCGTGTTCTTCTCTTGGAGCATGTCGCCGGTCACGGTCTGGCGGTAGCTGTCGTCGATGAGGACCGGCTCCAGGCTCAAGAACTCCTCGGTAAAGGCCTCGGTGTCATCAATGATCAGCTTCTGACCATCGTGCAGGGCAAAGAGCCGGTGCTCCGGATGCCGCATGTGGCGCGCCATTTCCAGATAAAGATGCTGGTGCCTTGGCTCGCCGTGAACCGGTGCCAGATAGAACGGCTTCGTCAGTTCGATCATCTTGCGCAGCTCGTCCTGATAGCCGTGGCCGCTCGCGTGGATGGGGGGATCGTGGTGGAACACGACATTCGCGCCCAGCCGATAGAGTCGGTTGATCGTCCGCCAAATCGGGGCCTCGTTGCCAGGGATCGCACGGGCAGAATAGAGAATCGTGTCGCCCTCGCGGACTCGCAGCCTGGAATAGGTGCCGTGCGACATCTGCACCAGCGCGCTTCGCGGCTCGCCCTGGCTGCCGGTCGTCAGCAGAACGACCTTGTCTGGCTCCATTTCGACCGCTTGCTCCAGCGGAACCAAAAGCCCCTTCGGAATTCGCACAATTCCCAGATTGGAGGCGATATCGATGGTCTGTTCCATCCGTCGACCCGCCACCGCTACCACGCGGCCGGTTTCCTGGGCCACATCAATGGCCTGTTGCATCCGGTGTAGGTTGCTGGCAAAAGTCGTGATGAGGATGCGGCCCTTGGCCTCGGGGAAGATGGTTCGGAAGCCCTCTCCTGCTCTCATCTCGCTAGGTCCCCAACCCGTTCGGTCCACGTTCGTGCTGTCGCTCAGCAATACAACAACGCCGGACTTACCGAGCGCATCGAATCGCGCCAGGTCGGTCGGACGGTGGTCCACTGGAGTCGGATCGAGCTTGAAGTCGCCGGTCATTAGCACCACGCCATGGTCGGTGTGGATGGCGCAAGCCGAGCTGTCCGGGATCGAGTGAGTTACGTGGATAAACTCCACCTTCATCGCGCCGACTTCGATGAGTTCGCCGTGCTTGATCGTTACAAACTTGAGCTTGCGAATATCCAGCCGCTCGGCCAGCTTATCGCGGATCATCGCGTGTGTAAACTCAGTTGCAAAGACTGGCACGTTAACGTCGTCTAAAAACCAGCTGAGCGCCCCTACATGGTCTTCGTGTGCGTGCGTCAAGAAAACGCCGCGCACTTTGGCCCGGTTCTCAACGAGCCAGGAAAAGTCAGGAATGACGACTTGAACACCGGGTTGTTCTTCATTGGGAAAACTAATTCCACAATCGACTACCACGATATCGTCCCCCTGGATGATGGCTGTACAGTTCCGGCCTATTTCGCCGGCGCCTCCCAGAGGAAGGATTTCAACGCGTCCCATTCGGTGAGGAGGGTACCAGACTTTGGCTCGCCAGCCTCACCAGTTTCTTGATCTTGGCCACAAACAGATCGGGCTGATCGCTGGCCAATTGCGCGTGGGCGGAATCCTCTACGACCCAAAGTTCGGCGCCCGTGGTCTCCGCCAAACGCTCGGCGTGATTAAACGGAACCAGTGCGTCTTGCTTCGAATGAGCAATGATCGCCGGGCGATTCGCGTAGTTTGCGGCGAGATCGATGGGGCGCACCATTGAGGGCCGAACCCCGGTGAGCGCCGAGATCGCCCACGAAACAGGCTTCAAAACAACCGCACCTTTCGGCATCAGACCATCGAGGAAATTGTCTGTCGCCGGCGCAAGCTCCGCGAACGCGGCTTCGGTCATCAGACCATCGATCTCATCCGGGTACGTTCCCGCCGCCATCCAAGCGGCCGAACCCCCCAGGGACCTTCCCACCACGATGATGCGCGTTTGTTGACTCGTCTGCTCGCGAACGGCCCGAACTGCAGCGATGATCTCCGCCGATTCCCGAGGACCGAAGCCCACGCGCACCGCACTGCTTTCGCCATGCGCAGCCATGTGAATCGCCAGTGAAGGAACATCATGCTCTTCTAGGGCGTTCATCTCGTTGACCCACTCTCCGGCCCGGCCACCAAACCCGTGGGCAAAGATCACGATGGCGGGAGTGGAGGGCTTGAGTTTGGTCGCGCCGGGGGACGCAAGCGCGTTAAGCGGATAGTCGAGGCCACCAAAGGCGGTTGCTGTGAGACCCTTAGGCCTTGCCGAATCCCAACGCTTAGGACCCACATAACTCAAGGCGAGGGCGAAACAGAGTCCGAGGTAAATGCCAACGAGCAGCAGAGGAATCCGGACCCAAGGCCGATTCCTTCGCCGCTTCTTCAAAGCAGTTCCCCCTATCACCGTCGCCACTCCTTCAATGATCGGCCTTTCCAGGCTCAATTTACAGGGTCGATTGATGCTCTGCAGCATCAATCGTGTTGCTCAGAAGCGTCGCCACTGTCATTGGGCCGACTCCGCCCGGGACTGGCGTGATCCAAGCCGCTCGCTCGCTGCACGCCTCAAAATCGCAGTCGCCCACATCTTGCGCTC
>JALHPH010000186.1 GCA_022842565.1 Fimbriimonadaceae bacterium | reverse complement strand
CGAGGTCGGCTTCGATGATTTGGATCAGGTCGGCATCGCTTGCCACCACTGTGAGTTTCGGGAACAAGACCTCATAGCTGGTGTCCATCTTCGCTGCCGTTTCTAATCCGGTGGTGGAATTGCCATAACCTGCTCCGCTTCCAATGAGGCCGGGATTCGAGTTGCCGTGGTCCGAGGTCACCACCACCAATGTCTCGCCATCGTGTTTGGCGAAATCCAGGGCGATTTGGAGTGCCTCTTCGAAGGCATATTGGTCGAATAGCAGGCCGGCGAAGTCGTTCGCGTGCGCAGCATGGTCGATCCGCGCGCCCTCCACCTGCAGGATGAACCCCTCCGAGCTGCCAGCCAGTCTCGCGATGGCGTTCTGGGTCATCTCGGCCAGGCTGGGCACTTCGCGGACCATCTTCAAGTTGTTCTTTCGGTCGATTTCGTACGGCATGTGCGAGCCGCTGAACAGACCCAGATACCGGCCCGCGCTGCTGGAACGCATTCCCTCGCGATTGGTCCCGAGTTCATAGCCAGCAGCCTCGAACTTAGCCAGAAGCTCTTCGTTGAAAAAGTTCTTGCCTCCTCCCATGATCACATCGAGGCCCGCTTGCAAGTAAAGATCAGCGATTGTGGACTCCGCGCCTCGCCCCTCGGTGCTGATCGCCCAGCCCGCTGGGGTCGCGTGCGTGACTGTGGCGGTGGTCACCAGTCCGGTGCGCATTTTTGCCTCTTCTTTCAGGATCGGCAAAATCGGACGCAGTTTGGTCCCATCCGGCAGCATGTTGATCATGCCGTTCCAAACGTAGCTGCCGCTTCCCCACGCGCTGCTCGCGGCAGCCGAGTCGGTCACCAAGGAATTGAGGGAGCGCGTGTCCATGGTGCCCACGTGTGCAGACGGGTCAACCAGGAGCTTGCACCAAGGCGAGTACTTCTTCCCTTCCACTCGCTGCATGTATTGCTCTAGTAGCGCGGGGACGCCCATGCTCATACCGTCGGAGACACAGAAAATGATGTTTTTCGGAACTCTCTGCTTGCCTTGGCTGCGGGTTTGTGCGCCAAGCGGGAGCGCGGAGAGGGCGCTAAGCGCGAGGGTCCCGGCAACAAGCTCGCGGCGAGAAATCTTGGGGTGTGCCATGGCTATTGCTGATTTTAGCCCGTTAGCGGGTCATGGGAACAAGCTCAATTGCCGCGCCAACAGGAATGTTTGCAATTTCACCACGGTCCTGGATCGCGAGCGTCCCGACGACCGGATATCCGCCGATCACAGGCCCGTCTGGGCCGATGATGATAAGCTCGTTGTTAGGAGTGCATTGGATGCTGCCCACTGTGACCGGGCGGCTGGTTTGGGCACTGAGAGCTAGATTGGTTTCACAGCTGAACCGAAAACCTGCGCGGCTTCGAATGTGCTTGGCGATGCAGTGAAGCGGCTGGTTGACGGCCTCTGGCCAATAGCTGAGGCTCGTTGGTTGGCTTGGAGCCGGCGGCAGAGTGGTTGGTTCTGCGGTCGTGAAAGCGACCATGTACACGCATCCCAATGCCACGGGTTCAACTTTAACCATTTGGTGCGTGTGGACCTTTATTGGTTGGTGAAATGAAATTTGGACAGAGTCGAGAGTTGCGGGTTGTGGAAGGCCAAGCAGAACGACCCATCCGGCTTCCAGAGCTTCAAGCTGTTGACTGGCAAGGGCGAAAACCTCCCAGACTTGGGCGTTTCCACTGAGAGTTGTGAGTAGTTTGGGTTCAATGGCTCCGCCCGGCGGCACACCAAAACGCCTCTTCCCTGCCTGTGCCGGGCGGATGAGCTGGACGTGTGGGCCGATATCAAGGGGACGCAGGCTCATCCGGGTCACTCCAAAATCCGTTTTCCATTAGGTGGCTTCGTACCGCACTCGCCAGTGCCGGGGCGTCAGGACGGTCACCATGGAGACATACGAATTTAACCATTTGGTGAGCAACGGCGAGTGATTGATCGACTACTTCCCTTTCGGAATGCAGCTCAGAACCGGGCTCTCCGCGCGGGATTAGGCTACCATCGGGGCGCATTCCCCGCTCGGCGTACCCCTCGGGCCAGAACGGAACGCCGCACTTTGCGGCCAATTCAGGCAGTCGGCTGGCCCGAAGACCGACAAGCGGCAAGCCTATGGATTCAATCAAAGGACCGAAAACGTCCCACACTTCCCCACTAGCCAGATCGTGGAAGAGCGCGCCGTGCGGCTTAATGAAATCCCAGTCAGCATGCGGCGCCCATTTGACCATTTGGTGAACCACCGCGTCAAGCCAAAGTTCTTGCTCTTCTGGGTTCGGAGACCGCCTGCCGAATCCCTCCCGGTCTGGGTATCCGGGGTGCATCCCAATCAAGCAGCCACGTTTGGATGCCGCGGCAATGGTCGCGTGAGTTTGCAACTCGTTCCCGGCATGCTCGCCCAAACCGATGTTTGCGGCGCTGATGTGAGCCAAGACCTCCCTCTCCCACGGCATTCCTTCGCCAACATCGGCCGAGATCCAGACCCGCTGCAGTGGCGACGCCTGTTCAGACTGATATTCTGCGAGTGAGACCGGGACGAACCTCACCAGATCGCCAGTTTGGACCCCAAAGTACCCGCGCTCCGCATTTGCAGTCACTCGCCGCGTCATTCCAATCAGATTCCAACCGCCGGGTGAACTGCTGGGATAGACGGCGGTGTGACCGGCAGCTAGAGCCACCGAGCCTGCGGCCACCCGGCCCCGCGGCGAGTTGCGCCTTGGCACGCAGGCTAACGCCGGCGCAACCGGACCCAGGTATCCAAACCCGGGTTGAAAGCCAACGGCTAGACACTCCACCGGCGTCTCAGAATGAAGTTTCACCATTTGGTCAAAGTCCATGCCCGCCTGCGCAGAAATCCCAGGTCCATCCTGACCGAGTTCATAACAAACCTCGATGACATGGGAATGGACTCTGCGGCGATCAGGTGCCGCGGATAGCGAGTTATGCACCCAGTCCTGCCATCCTGCAGCGGGTTGCCCATACACGGCCAGCGTGCTCCACGCAGCCGTCACATCCTTGACCCCGGGCCAAAGTTCGCGGGAAAGCGCGCGCACCGCAGAGGCGACTTGCGACGATTCGAACCCGGTGATGAGGTTCAAATCCTCGGCAACGCGCTCGATCTTCACGGTTTCAGCATGGCACAAACCAGGTACCTTTCTGGTCGTGGATGTAGCCCCAGAGACGGCCGGTGAGCGGAGATAACCCATGCCAACAGTTGAGCTAAACGAGTGGTTACCGGCTGCGGGCTTGTTCGCATTGTTCGTTGTGGGAGCAGTTTTGGCCCGCACGATCGTGCACGCCATCCTGGCAAAGTCATTCGACAATTCTTCTGACATCCGCCGCGCGCTTTCCAAACTCACAAGCCTCGTGTTCTGGGCGCTGCTCCTATTTGGTCTCAACCAGGCCACTCAAACACTAACCTACGTTCGAGAACACAAGGCACTTGCCATTTGGATCGAAAGAGCCTTGGCGATAGCTTGGATTTTGTTGGCAGTCATCTTCATCTCGAAGTTCTTCGGGGCGTGGCTGCAGTACCAGGAAAGGCTGGGCAATGAAGAGAACCAGGCAGAGTTGCGAGATCGCAATTCGCTTTTCCGAAAGCTCTTTACCGGCACTCTAGTGATCATTGGTGCGCTCATGGCACTTAGGGTGGCTGGTGCTGACATCTCGCCCTTCCTGGCGGGTGGCGCGGTGGGCGGCATCGTCCTAGGCCTCGCGCTCCAAGAGAGCCTCGGGAACGTGTTCGCGGGGCTGTTCTTGAACGCTGACCGGAGTATCCGCATTGGCGATCTCGTGAGGCTGGAGAGCAACAAGGAGGGATTTGTCGAGCACATTGGGTGGCGCAATACACAGATTCGACTGTGGGATCAGACGCTCTTAGTGATTCCGAACAACCAGTTCAGTAAGCAGAGCTACATCAACCTCGCTCAAACCTCGCTCGACACGATGGTGAATGTGGACTGCTCTGTGGAGTACGGCAGCGACCTGGGGCGGATAGAGGCCCTGGTGTTACAAGTGGCAACGGAGGTTCAGATGAGCTTTGCTGATGCTGAGACCACAGTCGATCCTCCTTTCGTGCGCTGGCGAGAATTTGGCGATAGCGGCATGATTTTCCGGACGTTTATCCCAATTCCCGATTCGCTGGCCCAGTACCGAATCAAATCAGACTTCGTGAAGCGACTCCATGTAGAGTTTGAGAAACAGGGAATCAAGATTCCGTACCCCAAGCGCGTGATGATTCAGCCTTAACGGGGCTTCATTCGACGCCGCCGCCGGTCGGCAGAAACTTCTCGTTGT
>JALHPH010000185.1 GCA_022842565.1 Fimbriimonadaceae bacterium | reverse complement strand
TCAAAACCGCGATCGAGCAGGGCCGGCGCGCCACCCTCCGCGTGCCGGGCCGCGCCAAGGGCGGCCACCCCGCTTGCGCCACCCTCCCAGTCGAACTCGTCTGGGAGTAAACCAACTTGACAACAGACTGGTAAATTATTCTTACCATGAACGCTTTGCGTGCTCTCGGGTTCGTCGTCTCGCTGCTGGCCGTTGCATACAGCCCCGCACAAGACCTGAAGGGGAACCCAGTCGCAGAGGAAGCAAGGCTGCTCGGGGCAAAGGGCTTTACTTCTGGCAAGCCGACTCAACCTTCCACGGCCGCTTTCAAGCCATCTTCCAGCCGGCCCATGCTTGCAGCCTATGCCAAGGCGGCTGGCGATTCCAAAGCCGAACAGGACTCCTTCCTTCAAGCAGCCAACGCCACGATGGAGGCACTTGAAGAAGTGATGAGGCCCTACGGCGCAAAACACGATGCTGCCGCAGCTCTCGCCTTCACAACGCTGATTTTGCTCGCCGATAAACTGGACTCTTTTGATCCTGAGAAGGGCTTTCCAGTGCTCATCGAGACGTTTCAAAAGTCGCTCGAAACGCCTAAAGTGAGAGCTGCCACAGACCGGCAAAAGCAGGATTTTTATGAAGTCTGCGTCGGCCATGCAACCCTGGCCATTATGATGAGCAGCGGCGCAACCGATGCGACCAAGCGCGACGCCGCCAAGCGAGTCTCGGAGCAATTGCTGGAGTCCTTACTTGGCGCAAGCCCGAGCCAGTTCAACTTCTCGGGGAATCGACTCACTCTAAAGCCGAAAGCCGCGCCGCCGGTGGTTGCAACTGCAGGACTTGCGCCCGGGTTCACTCACGGACAGCCCCAAGGATGGACCGAAGACAGCGGATGGCTGATCGCCGCAGCGCCAAAGGCGGATAGCAACGACGATCGGAGCTTGCACGCGATGATGCGGTTCCTGCCCTCCATTCCGGCAAGTGGCAACATCGGCGATGCGTTGACCAAAACGTGGGCGACTGCGTTGCCTACAGAGATGGCGGGCAAGGCGGGCGGCATGGTGTTCCGTCGTTACGTCGGCGATGGGCTCGCCGCCTATTTCATTTGTGGCGTGGGACGCGAAAAAACGCGAGAATTTGACACCGCATTCACCCTTTACATGGTCGACTGCAAAACCCATTGGCAGCCAATTGTTTTGGCGCAGACCTACCACAACGAGTTCTCAAGCGTTGGTTCGGGGCATAGCGAGAAGTTCACATGGCCAACCACGCAGAAGATCGCCGATCAAATGCTGGCGACGCTGCGTTGCCCACCGGCCAAGGGCCTCCCCATCGCGACGAAAGAGTCGCTCGTTGGCGACTACACCTTTGGCAATGGTGCCGCCCAAAACTGGGTCAATGTTTACACTGGAGCGACTTCGACCACGTTCTGGTCCTCTGGCGGAAGCCTTAAGCTCGCCGCAAATGGCTCGTTCGAGTGGAGTCTCTCTGTCGCATCCGGCGCGGTAGGGGCGACCCGCTTCCAAGGCGAGAAGGGTCGAGGGACTTACACAGTCCAAGGCGACCTGCTTGTTCTAAAGTTCACTTGGCACGACCCGTCTTTAAGCGCTCCTCCGAAGGAGCGCCGTTACCGCATTGCGGGAGTCACGAAGTTCTCGGACGGCAAGAGAATCACCGTCCTACTTTCCGATCTAATGACCGTCCCATCCCTATCGACAATGGGGCCGGGTCTTGATTGGTTTTTGGCTGAAAAGTAGGGCCAGAAACGTGTCCGCTCCCGGGGTGCGGGAGCGGGCACGTTGCGATTGAGCGCTAGCGGCGTCGCCGCAGCAGAACCGCCAAACCCGCGCTTAGCGCCAGCATCGTCCTGGGCTCTGGGGCCAGCACGATTCCCGGTACATAAGGGTGAATCCCGTGGCGCCAGTGGCCGTTAACCCAAGATCCTGCAATTGCCGATTGGACGGTGCTTCATCTTTCCCCGCAACCTAGACACTAGTGTAGTTTCGCAGAACATAGAACGGACTGGATCAATGCCAGCAACAAAAGCGCAAACGCTATTGATTGGAGTGGCCCCTGGAGTGCGGAAAATAGCCAGATTCAAGAGCCCATTTTCCTGCAGGACGAAGCGTTAGGAGCCCTACTTCAGGTGTCTTCACCATTGGTAGGGATCGTCGCCTCGCATCCAAAGGTAGGAAACCAGTTGACCCGTGTGATAGCTCTCATGGATCGCGACCGAGCGGAGCACCTCAATTCTGGGGACGGCCCCTTGGCCCATGGCTTCCCACGAACGGGGCGGTACAGGTACAGCGGCTTCCAGTTCCTCCTGGCTCAGGCTCTTGACATAATCAAGCGTCTGTTGCCGGGTGGCTTCCAGCCACGACTGAAGCCCTGCCAGAGTATCACCCGAAGCCCCAAGGTCCTCAGCTTCAACAAAACGCATGCGCTCGGGGTCTCGGAGCCCCGAGACGATCTGCCGCTCGGTGGCAATGATTTCAAGCAGCAAACCCTGAATGGTCCTCATTCCCGGCGCTGGCGCCCAAGGCAGCGACTCCTGATCAATACGCGCCAAAGCCTCGTTCAAATCGTCGCGGACTGCAATGAAGCGAGCAAGAAGGAGTTCACGCGCTAAAGTATTCATATCGACCATCAATTACTAGCTGTTTGTACCCCCGCATAGGCAAGAAGTGCACAAAACAGAGTCGCTTAGCAGCCCCATGATGATAGCACTCAACACCGTTCTCGAATCGCCTAAGACATGTTTACAAACAGAACATTTGCACGGCAATATGAGCGTGGGGCATTTGCCAGCCCCTGCACGCTATCCAAAGGCAACGCGGGTCTCGGCCTTGGCGCTCTGCCGCGCAAGCGGCGGAAACAAGCACAAAACAACGGGCGGGGAAGCTGCATCCCCCGCCCGTGCTTGGGCTTCGCGGCCCAACTCGCAGCCTAAGGTGATCGACCCCGTTACTTCAGGGTTGCCATATCGATGACAAATCGGTAGCGAACGTCGCTGCGCATCATCCGCTCGTAGGCAACGTTAATCTCGGACATCGCAATCGTCTCAATATCGCAAACGATCCCATGTTCCGCGCAGAAATCCAGCATCTCCTGAGTCTCCCTGATGCCACCAATGAGCGAGCCGCTGATCGATCGGCGCTTGACCAGCAACGGGAAGGCTGAAAGCGGGCTAGGATTCGGTGCGCCAAGAAGAACCATCTGACCATCACGTTTCAGCAGTCCCACATAGGCGTTGTAGTCATGCTCAGCCGAAACCGTATTTAGAATCATCTCGAATTTGCTCGCGTGAGTATTGAAGACCTCAGGGTCGTTCGTCGCCACAAAGTGATGGGCACCCAGCTTCAGTGCGTCGGCCTCTTTGCTGGGCGAGTGACTCAGCACCGTCACTTCGCACCCCATCGCACGGCCAAACTTCACCGCCATATGCCCCAAGCCACCCAATCCGAGCACGGCCAATTGGGTGCCAGCTTTCGCGCCGAAATGCCGCAACGGGGAATAGGTGGTGATGCCTGCGCAGAGCAAGGGTGCCGCCGCATCCAACGGGAGCGACTCGGGCACGCGAACGATGTAGTTCTCATCCACGACGATCTGAGTGGAGTAACCGCCGTAGGTGATCACGCCGTTTTTGTCGGTGCCGTTATAAGTGAAAAGCGATCCAGAATCGCAATACTGCTCCTCACCCTCGAGGCAAGAAGGGCAGGTCCGGCAAGAATCCACGAAGCAGCCGACTCCCACGCGGTCGCCAGCTTTCCACCTCGTGACGCCGTCGCCGACTCGCACCACGTGGCCCACGATTTCATGCCCGGGGACCATGGGATATTGCGAAAAGCCCCATTCGTTCCGCGCGAAGTGAATGTCGCTGTGGCAAACGCCGCAATAGGCGATATCGATCAAAACATCGGCGGCACCCGGCTCGCGCCGCTCAAAGCTCCAGGGCGCCAGTTCATCGGTCGGCGAATGGGCGGCATAGGCAGAAGTTGGCAGACTCATACCACCATCATAGCGGAGATGCGTCACTCAGGTGGTGCAGGTAGAAACACCTAATTCATGTTAAGGTTTTGCGATGGGATCCCGCAAAACTGGTGGTCGCGATTAGAATGAAACAATGCGTTCGGTAGTTTTTGTTGTTTTGGCGGGTCTCTCGGCAGCGGCCCACGCCCAAATCGGTCATTCCATCACGACCTTCTCCGCCGAGGGATCGGAAGACGCGGTCCTTTCAGAAAACTTGATTGGCAACATTCTCTTCGAGCCTGATCTGTTTCGTGTGCAGATGGTCGGTGCCGTGACGATGCGCCCTGGCATCG
This sequence comes from Fimbriimonadaceae bacterium, assembly GCA_022842565.1. Classification (GTDB taxonomy): domain Bacteria; phylum Armatimonadota; class Fimbriimonadia; order Fimbriimonadales; family Fimbriimonadaceae; genus JAFLBD01. The sequence goes on along the minus strand of JALHPH010000185.1, from coordinate 10 downwards.
AAGAGGCACA
>JALHPH010000184.1 GCA_022842565.1 Fimbriimonadaceae bacterium | reverse complement strand
AGCGCCGTCATCAAGGTGCTTGGCGTGGGCGGAGGCGGCTCCAATGCGGTGAATCGCATGATTGAAGCGGGCATCTCGGGTGTGGAGTTTATCGCCATGAATACCGATGCTCAGGTTCTTGAGCACAGCGCGGCCTCGAAGCGGATTCAGCTTGGAGCTAACCTGACTCGCGGCCTTGGAGCGGGCGGCAATCCTGAGATCGGCAAGAGTGCCGCCGAGGAGAGCAAGAACGAGATTCGCAAGATCCTGGAAGGATCGGATATGGTCTTCATTACCGCGGGCATGGGCGGCGGGACCGGAACCGGCGCGGCGCCGGTCATTGCCGACCTCGCTCGCGAGTGCGGCGCGCTGACCGTTGCAGTCATCACGCGCCCGTTCACTTTCGAGGGCCCCCGTCGCAGCAAGCTGGCTGAGCAAGGCGTCACCTCGCTTGTGGGCCGCGTGGACACCATGATAACGATCCCCAACGATCGCTTGATGAGCGTGGTCGAGAAAAAGACAACTCTGGTGGATGCTTTCCGAGTGGCGGACGACGTTCTGCGACAGGGCGTTCAGGGCATCAGCGATATCATCACTACTCCTGGCCAGATCAACGTGGACTTTGCCGACGTGCGAGCGGTCATGAGCAACGCTGGCCCAGCGCTGATGGGAATCGGCTTTGGCGTGGGCGAGCATCGCGGCATTCAGGCCGCGCAATCGGCCACCAGCAGCCCACTCCTTGAGCAAACCATTTTCGGCGCCAAGGGGCTGCTGGTCAACATCACCAGCTCGGCCGACCTTACGCTCACCGAAGCTACGGAGGCCATGAACTACATCCACGAGCTGTGCGATGCAGACGAGGCCAACATCTACTTTGGATTGGTGGTGGACCCAAAAATGGAGGGTTCGGTGCGCATGACAGTCATCGCAACGGGCTTCAACCCCTATTCGACCGAAGGTCGCCGAGTGGCGCAGGCCGTGGGCACGCTCGATGCCGCCGTGGTGGCCCCTGAAGCCCCGCGCGCTGCGGTCATCGAAACTCCTGAGGCTCCAAAAGCTGAGCCTGCCCCCGAAGCACCTCGTCCGTCGTTCCAACGCGTTTCACCGCAAGAGATATGGAAGCAAGAGGCCGCTAAGCGCGAGCAAACCGCTGCGGAAGCTCCGGAATTTGACGAGAGCGATTTCGACATCCCGGCATTCCTGCGTCAGCATAAGAAGCCGGACTAATCGGGACAACTATCAAAAATCCCCTCGCTTTCGGGCGAGGGGATTTTTCTTGCGATCAGGGTTTCGAGGTTTTCGGCGGTGGCGGCACGTCGGGCTTTGGCTTCGGTGCAGCTGGGCTTAGATCAAACTTGGCAATGACAATCGGGGTGTCGCCCATACGATGGACCAGGTTCTTGATCTCGTATTTGCCCGGGTAGCGGGGAAGGATTGCCCATCCGAACGGGTAAAGTCGCTCGCGTCGCTCGCTGTTCAGGTCGAAGCCCATGTCTTTGCAGCTGACGACGATTTTCGACCCCTTCTCCTTGTCCTCAACCAACTTGTAGTTCTGGATTTTCAGGGCCTCGATGAAGAACTGTTCGCCGCGGAAAACTCCGAGCACGACTTCGGTCTTGAAGTCCACGGCTGGAGCGGTCTCAGGAATCGACGAGCGGAAATTGCGGTGACGAGTCCAAATGGTCTGCCAATCTTTCGCATTCTCCAGAAGATAAAACTGCTCTTTTCGGATTCCTGATTCTGCGCCCGATGCGGCAAGGCGGGGAACCAAGGTTTTTCCCGGCGCAATCTGCGCCAAGAGAACGGCACACAGAGTTGTGGCAATCATCCTTCTAGTAAAGCAGATTCTGACAATAAGGTCAAGCGATGGCCTGGGTAAAGACGGCTCGCAACACTTCGTCGGGGGTTGTCCACCCATTCATCACCTTGAATTTGCCATCTTCCAGCATGGTGCGGAACCCTTGGGCGCGCGCGACCTCGCTGAGATCGCGGAATCCCTTGCCCTCCGAAATCGCGTGCTTCACATCTTGGTTCGCCATCAGGAGTTCGAAGACTCCGACCCGACCCTTGAGTCCAGTGCCCCTGCATTCGGCGCAACCCGCGCCTTTCATGAACTTTGCCTTACCAACTTCCTCGGCGGAGATGCCAAGAGTTTTGAGCTCTTCTGGCAGTGGTTGGTAGGGCTGGATGCACTTTTGGCAGTTCAGGCGGACGAGGCGCTGGGCCAGAATCGCGACCACCACGCCGCCGGCCAGATACGGTTCTGCGCCCATGTCGAACATCCGGCCGATGGTTTCGACGGCGTTATTGGTGTGCAGCGTGGAAAGGACCAAGTGGCCGGTAAGGGCTGCTTGAATGCCGATCGCGAGCGACTCGGGGTCGCGCATTTCGCCGACCATCATCACGTCGGGGTCTTGGCGAAGGAAGGTTCGCATAACGCGCGGGAAGGTCAGCCGCTCGCTCACCTGAACCTGCGCCACGCTGGTTTCAAACTCGTACTCGACCGGGTCTTCCACGGTCATAATGTTTCGCTTGCTGCTATCAAAGGTTTGCAGCGAGGCATAGAGCGTGGAGGTTTTGCCGCTACCGGTGGGGCCGGTCACCAGGATGAGCCCGTACGGCACGGCGATGGCGCGACGCCATTTTTTCAGCAGGTCGTCGCTCATGCCGAGCTTGCTCAGGTCCACCTTCATGGCGTTGGGATCGAGCAATCGCATGACGATCTTTTCGCCGTTAAGGCTGGGGACGCACGAAGCACGGGCCGACAGGCGGCGGTTGTTGTACTCCATGTCGATGCGGCCGTCTTGGGTCTCGCGTTGCTCGTCAATACGCATTCCAGCAGCAAGCTTGATGCGGGCGATGACGTTGGCGGCCTGCTCGGGCGGAAGGGCGCCTGCGTCCACCAACACGCCGTCTTGGCGGTGTCGAATCTTCAGTTGCTCGCGCTCGGGCTGCAAGTGAATGTCGCTAGCGCCCATATCGAGCGCCTGCATAAAGATGTTATCGACGATGCCGACCGCGAGGCTGAGTTCACTGCCGCCCATATCGCGCGTACCACCTGATTCACGCAAGATGAGGCGAAAACGGCGAGCGGCGCCAAAGTTGCCAGATTGATCCCAGTTCGACATAGCTACTGCCTTCCATCATGGCAGAAGCCGGGAGGGGCTGGTTAGAACCGGACTTGCCATTCCAGACGCATGGTCCAGTTTTCGCGGTGAGTGTCTTGGTTGCGCAGGTGCTGCCAGCTCACATTGCCCAGATACAGGCTAAAGTTCTGGTTCGGCCCGGGGCGCTGATTAAACTGTAGTTCGTAGCGGTGCGCAGTTTCCCGCCGGTTACCAAGGTCGCCCTGTTCTAATCCGTAGCTGAGCTTAAGCGGTGAAGGATTATTGGCAAACAGCGTGAGATGCAGACTGGCCATCCGCTTCATCTCTTTGGTCTGCTCGTTCAGGTCCTCGCGCCAGCTGACACCAAACAGCGTATCTTGGCCCTTCGCCTGCTGATCCAGTCTCCATTGCACCATTCGCGTCGGTTGGAGAACCGAGCCAAGGAGGGCGTCGCCACGCTGGACTTCGGGATACGACTTGATAGCGTGCGAAAGAGTCGCCTCTTTGCCGACCTTCATTGATGCGGTTACATCGCGGATGGCAAAGGTGCGGTCGTCTGGCATGGTGCGGTGCTTGTACATCACGTTGAGGTTCATCAACGTTTTGTCATTACCGTTTTGCCAGCGGAAGGTGCGATCAATCGCGCGGCCACGGTGGTGCGGGCTGAACTGGCTCAGGTACTCAAAGGCGGCGTTGGAGCCGAGCAGCTTTCCAGCCACCGCCGCCATGTTTTGCTCACGCTGCCACAGATCGTAGTCGCGGATGGTATCGGTCGCGAATTTGAATTGGGCATCGCGAAGGAAACCAAGTTGAACGGGCTTGTTGGTTTGCAGACTGAAATTGCCCAGACTTCGTTGCCGTGATCGATCCCACTGCTGCGACTGATAGTTTGCGCCGCCGAAGGTGAGATTGCCGAAGGTACCGCTTGTGAGGCCGAATTGCGATTGGCGAGTGCCATTGGCCGCCTCGTTGGTATCGCTTTGGTAGCCGTAGTTCATGCGCAGGCCCTTACCGAAGTCGATCCAGAAACCATAGTTGCGCTTGCGCTCGTCGGGGCGGGCGTTATTGCGGTCAATGGTGGTGTCGGTGACTGCCACGCCAGCCTGTTTCAGCACGCTGGTCTCCAGCGTGTGGGCCCGAATGTCTTCGCGGTCGCCGTTATCGAACTTAGTCGCGGTGGCTTCGGAACGCAGCTTGGTCGTCTGGTTGATGGAACCCTCGACCATCACGGTATT
>JALHPH010000183.1:2195-4342 GCA_022842565.1 Fimbriimonadaceae bacterium | reverse complement strand
CCATCGAGTGGTCGGCGCTTTGACGGGTTTTGGGGTCGCGCTTGGCTGGGTTTCCGATAATGCCAAAGGCGGGTTCGTAGGCCCGAATGAGGATACGCTCAATCGCAGCGCCTTGCTTGGCCAAGAGGTCTGGTTGGCGATGAACTAGATCGATAATGCCCTGCAAGGCACCCGCTGATTGGTGCTCGTAGAGCCCCAGCTTAAAGTGCATGCCCATAATGGCAAAGTCGTCACCAGAGTGGCTTAGGTGAAGGTCGAACGGGCTATCGCCCGACTCCTTCCAGCGCGCTTCGCCTTCGGTGCTGGGTTCAAAATAACGCCAGATCGCCTCTGGGTTGCGGAAGATGTCGCGCGGACCGAGGAATCCCGCCATCGAGCGGCGCATGCAAAGGATCGCGGCTTCGGTCGAGATGGCCGCGCTCGCGCCCTTGCTGTCGCTCAGCTGCTTACCAGCCCGGATCGCCCGCCACGGGATGTAGTGCGCTACAAACATGCCGATGGCGCTTTCGATTTGCTCGGCGGTGGCACCCATCAACGCGCCATAGGCGGCCGCGCTCCCTATGGCGCCGTGGACCACGTGGTCAATCTTGTAGCTCTTCAGGCTGAACACTTCGGCGAGCCGTCCGCGGACTTCGTCGATGAGCACCATGCCGCGCAGCGCCGCCGCGCCATCGAGTCCGCGCTGCTGGCACGCGGCCACTGCCACCGAATAGAAATCGTTGTGCCCGAACTCGCCCGCAGTATGACCGAGCTCCGGTCGGTGACCAAAATTCGTACCGTTGCTGTCCCACTCGCGCACGGCGGCGCAGTTCGCGACAATGGCCTTCTCGGGCATCACGCCCTGGTTGGAGCCGAACACGAAAGCGCTACCTTCTGGAAGTTCGCAAGGGTAGGTCAGTGCCTCGTTACGAAGTAGGACTGGCGCGTTGGTGCCAAGCGAAAGCGCCGAGAACCCGCACAGCACGGCATCGGCGTGGAAAAGCCGGGTCTTTTCGAGGACCGCTTCGCTTGGCCCCGGCCCGAGTGCTCCGCTCACAAAATCGAGCGCAAACTGACCAATTCCGAGGGCTTGATTGTCGCTCCGAGCAAGCAACACTGAGGTTCCGGGCATGGCGGAAGCGTACCCGGCAGATCGGTTTTGGAGTGCAATCTCACCGCCCGACCGAGTCCTGCGCGCACCATACGCTCAAATTTCATTCGACCTCTACTCAGCTGCTTGAATCAATCCAAAAACCCAAGATCGGGGCGGAGGAGTCCGAAGGACGACGAGGGAGTGGCGTCGGGCAGATCTTGGGTTTCTCTCAACCGGAATCAGACGCAAGCTCTCACTCGAAAAGCGAAATGTCGCCACGCGCGGAATACTGGTTGATTCGCTCGAACTCGCCCATCACCATCTCGCGCCCAATGGGGCGCAGATGCCAGTCCTCGACCCCGACCGGCTCGCCATCATAAACCGCATCAAACGTATGCGCCAGCAACGGGATATCGGGGAAAAATCGTCGCAGCGTGCGCGCGCAGCGGCCGCTGTGGTGGCTCTTCGCGGCAAAAGCAATGCTCAACGGCGCACCCAAAAGAGGCAAGCTCATGGTTACGTCTTCCAGCGTGTTGGTCGAGCGTGTTTGAAGCAAAAACTGTTCGGGCGATACCCCTCGCTGCACCAATTCGTCCCGCATGGCCAGGGCGATCGGGACTCCGCGCTCGGTAAAGCTAGGCCCTGTCTCGCCCGTCAGGATCACGCGCTGGAACCAACCTGCCCGAATCCGTTCGGACCAGCCGTCCCAATCACCCTGAACGCTCCCGAAAACGAAGAGCACCTCGGCAGCCTCAATCCGTCGCTGCGCAAACACCGTCCGTGTCACATTTCGGATTTCACGCACATTCAGCTCTCCCACCGCGATTCGGCGTGGGATAGGTGCATCGGTTGGTCGTGGAATTGCGCTCAATGAATCATGAACCCTTATTGATACAACGGTTTTTTGACTCACTCTTTGCAGGCTTTTGGCCTATTTGTTACAGGACTTCCAGACGAATCGCGGCAAAATGCTGGGGTAGGTCGGTGTCTTCAAATTTAAAGCGCTGCCCCTCGTCTGCTTCGCGAACGATCGTCTCGATAGTCCAGCGGCCTTCGGCGTCGGCGGTCACGGTGG
>JALHPH010000183.1:0-2185 GCA_022842565.1 Fimbriimonadaceae bacterium | reverse complement strand
ACCTCTGAAGCCGGTGATGCGCGCTCCGGGGCGCGCTGTCCCTTCGAAGCGAATGATTCCGCTGAAAACCTTGGCCTTTTGCAGGTGACTGGTCACGACCACGCGGTTACGGAGCTGGGCCTGCATCTCGGGGTCGGCGACCTCCTCACGAGCCGCAGGCGCTGTGATGAGGAACCTCACCGCGATGCTTTCACCCTTAAAACGCTGTTCGCTGCTTTGCACCAACCGCACATCACCGATTAACTCCCTCGATGGCACCGTCGCAGACCACGACCCGTCCCAGGAGACTTCGATCGGGTCAGGGGTGATGTCCTTGCTGTTCACCACGATACGAATCTGTGGAGATTGCGCTTTGCCTTTCAGCGTCACGGCCTGAGACGCGATGGTCGCTCCGTCTTTCGGAGAATCCAGAGCAAGCCGCGCCCCTGCCCATCCGCGAACCATGAAGAAGTCCTTGGCAGAGGGACTAAGAAACGACCACACCGTGAAGAGCGTCAGCGGGGTCAGCAAGACCGCCCAAACGATGCGGTTCTGCACGTAGGGCGATTGGCCGCCAAACATCAGGCGTCACCTTCGGCAGCGAGCTTGCGAGCTTCGTCTTGCCAACTGCGGGCGAGCACATGCTCCGAGTCGGAAAGCTCCAGAATGTCGAGAAGTGACTCGGTTCGGACTCGAGCTAGGTCCTCGAAAGTCCTCACTCCTGAATCGGCGAGCTTGGCGGCGTGTTCCGCGGAAACACCGGGCACGCGGGTGAGGTCTTGGCGGTGAGTGCCCGCGATCTTCGACTTCATCGTCTCGATCTGCGCATAGGCGCTGGCGAGGCTGCGCTTGAGGGTCGCGCCTTCCTGGCTCAGCGCCATTAAGCGATCCCGAAGACCGACTCCGTCGCCGGTCTCGGCGGGGCGTTGGTTCTTCAGCGAGGCGAGTTCTGCGACTAGGGCGTCGCGCTCGGCCAAGAGCCCTTCCGCCTTGCCTGCCAGGTTCATGCTGAGGTCAGCCCGCTCCTTCAGTCGGGCCAGGTCGGCGTCCGAAATAGCTGGCGAGGCGGTCTCCAATGCGTAGATCGCGTTTCGCATCTCGGTCAGCTTAGCTTCGTGGGCTGCCGCTTCAGCCGTCGACCGTGCTCGCAGGTTGTCCAGTTCCTTTGCCGCAGAAATCTGCGCATCTCGCAGACTCACAAGTTCATTCTCTAGTTCGGAGATCACGTTATTCTTCTCTGCAAGTTGTTCGCCTGCGGCGCTGCTCATCGAACGTTGTGCGGCTTGGAGCTTGGCGCGCAGGTCATCTCGCTCGGTCGTTACAGAAACCTGAGCCTCTCGCAAGCTCACAAGCTCGCGCTCTAACTCGGTGATGACGCTGTTTTTTTCCGCAAGTTGCTTATCGGCGGCCTGGCTCAGCGATTCCTGTGCAGCTTCGAGTTTGGCGCGCAGGTCCACGTTCTCACCGCGAAGGATGCCGAGTACCGCCGGGTCGTCGTCGCGGGCATCGAGCGCAGCTTCCAGTTCTAGGATTCGAGCCTGCAGCAGCGGGTCGACACTTTCCAACTCTTCAATGCGAGAAAGCAGCGCTGCTTTCTCTGGGGCGGCAAACGAGCCCTCGCGCAGACGTTCGATTTCCATCTCCGCCGCCTCGGCACGCTCCACAGCGCGCAGCTGGCCCTCCTGAGCATGGCGAAGCGCGTCCAGCTTCTCCTTGCCAAGAGCCAATCGGCTCAAATGAAGCCGAACCCAGGCGTTATCCACCACCAGGGCCACGACGGCTCCGACCACCAAACCTGCAATGAGTGCGCGAATGTCCATTCTGTACTCCTACTCCCATCACCTTAACGCAAGGAACGTGCCACGCAAGCCAGAACGCTAGGGCATTTTGCAAAAAGTCTGACGCTCGGACCCATGAGGCGCGTCGGACGGTGGTCCGAAACCGTCCTTACGACTGACAAGCGCTGCATGCGCCAAGAAGGGAGCAGGAATTGAACGATAAAGTAGTTTTGGCGGCGGTAGCGGGCTTCATCGCAGCGTGGGTTATTCAGTGGATCATTGATGTCTGGTTTTACCGGCCCTGTCTGGTGACGCAGTCCAAAGATGCCGTGACGCCGCTCCTCTCGGCGCCATCTGGCGCCGCCGTGGACTCGGACGAGGTGGAGCGTCTTAAAAAGGAGCTCGCGCTGCGGGATGACGAAATCCGC
>JALHPH010000182.1 GCA_022842565.1 Fimbriimonadaceae bacterium | reverse complement strand
CATGAATTCTAGGTAGGCCTTGTCAGTAAAGTGGGCGCGCTGGTCCTCGCTGGCGGCGCGGAGTTCTTCATGCAGCGCGGCGCTCCAAGCCGGGCGCTCGGTGGCGTGTCGAAGCAACCGCGGCGCGCTCAAACCAAGCTCCGCGACCACCGCTGCCCCCAGCCTTTGCGCCTCAGGCATCGGGTGGCTCAGCAACCATTGGCAAAGCTGAACCCACGACCGGGCCGACATCATCAACATCATGTTGGTGCGCAGAGCAGCGGGCAAGAAGTAGCGCGCGCGGTCGAAGGCGTAGTTGCGTTTCATCCGCGCGACCTGCTTGGTCGCCTTGTCGCTCTCATCCTCCAGCAGCACTGCCGGGATGCGCGTGCGTTCCGGCTCCTCGTCACCGACTTCTTGCCACCATTCCAGCGCCTCATCATAGGCATCCAGCGCCATTTCCATCTGGCGACGCCAGACCCCGCGCAGCCCGCTTGGAATGCCGAGCTCGTCGGCAGAGAGCAAATCCTCTGACGTCAGTCTCAGATACCGTGTGCTCGATTCTTGACCGCCCGCCGTGGGCACCTGAGCCCACACCAAGTAGGCGAGCCACATCGAGATTCCGTCCAGAAACATGGCCACCGGTGCCATATCGGCGATGCTTGCGTGACCGTAATCGACCATTTTGAAGATGGAATCGACCGATTTGTCGGGCTGGCTCGGGTCGATGCGCGCCAGGATCGATTCGAGCCCCTCGTTGTTTCGGCTGTAGCGCGCTCCCGTGGCGGCCAGCAGCTCAGGGGTCAGGGCGGGCCGCCCTGCTTCCTCTGCGGCAAGGGTCGGGCGCAGTGAAACAAGAGTAACTTTCACGCCCTGAATGCTAGCCGATTCGGATGACCCGGCACTGCCAGGTCGACATCTCTTCGACGGCGTAAGGCACTCCCTCGCGACCGATTCCGCTCTCGTCACGCCCGCCATACGGCATTGCATCGAACCTGGTGGTTGGGGCGGTGTTCAGCAGAATGCCTGGTGTCTGGAGTGTTCGGAGGGCGAGCTCGTGGTCCCTCTCATTGGGAGAGAAGAGGGAAGTGTGGATACCAAATTTGGACTCATTGACTTCCTGGATTGCTTCTTCCAACCGCGCAAAGGGGGCGAGCGTCACGACCGGACCGAAGAACTCCTCCTGCACCACCCGTGAGTTTTGGTGAGGATTGTTGATCAAGGTGATTGAGTGCCACTGCTTCTCGTCACGGCCCCATTGCTGCACCTGCGCGCCCTCCACCTGCGCATCGGCCACCCATGCGCGCAGCCGGTCGGCTTCGTTAGAGTCGATCATCGGGTCGCACTCCGTCGTTGGGTCCTCGGGATCGCCGATGAAGATTTTGGCCAGTGCCGCTGCAAACGCCTCATGAAACTCGTGAAAAATCGCCTCATGGGCGCGCAGATTTTGGAGCGAGATGCAGATTTGGCCGGCATAGGCCGTTGCGCTGGAAGCGAGCTCGCGCGCCACTGCCGCAATGTCGACCCCGGGCATCACCAGCGCGTAGGCATTGCCGCCCAGTTCCAGTGTCACGGGCTTGCGCGGTAGCCGCTCGCGAAGTCGCCAACCGACCTCCGCTGAACCAGTGAAACTGACTTTGCGCACGCGAGGATCTTCGGCCATTTGCTCCGCCACGCGGCCCGGCACATTCACCACGTTCACAACACCAGCAGGGAAGCCCGCTTCGTGAAGTAGCCGCCCAAGCTCCAGCGTGCAAAGCGAGGCCTTTTGCGCACCCTTCAGGACCACCGTGTTGCCCGCCGCCAGCGCCGGACCAAGTTTATGTAACGCTAGGTTGATCGGCCAATTCCACGGTGTGATCGCCAGCACCACGCCATGAGGAACCCTGCGGGCGTCCACGCGGTGCTGAGCAGCGCGCGGATCAGGCCCAGCGTTAACCGGCTGCCATGCACCAAAGCCCTCCGCCGCCCGCGCCGAGCACTCCAGCGTGATCAGGGCCCGTTCTAATTCACCCCGAGCTTGGGTCACTGGCTTGCCAATCTCGCGAGCCATCAGCAAGGCAAACTCATCCAGCCGGGCACTGAGCTTCGCAGCCGCGCTCCGCAAAAGCTCTGCTCGCACCGACCCTTCGGTTTGGCTCCAATCTTCAAAAGCAGACTCGGCCGCATGGAGCGCTGCATCGGCCTCGGGCCAATCGCCCTCAGCGGCCACTCCCAGCACGGAGCCGGTCACCGCGTGGCGAATCACCTGTTTCGGCGAACAAGTATCGCAAGGCCCGCCCAAAAAGGTGCCGCCGATCAGGTGTTCCACGTGATGAACCATCCCTCCATCCTACGCGAAAAACCCCCCACCTGATGGCATCGTGCCGGGTGGAGGGCTAGGTTGAGGAGGAGGATAGAAAGTGAGATTATCGACCGTACGAGCTAAATTCTATGATCTGGTAGGCCCCGCGTCGGTCTCGCTCCAGAACGAATTCCAGTTCAGTGACCTGCTGTCGGCGCCACCCATCTTGGAAGTGGTGCTCGGCCCGTACGATGGCAAAGTCGGTCTCGACACGATTAAAGCGGGAGCTCCGGTTGTCATCATCGTAGTCGCGACGGTTGCGGTTGTCGTAACCACCACGATTGTTGTTGTAATAGATGTAACCGTCACCGTACTCGACATCCTTGATCGAGAAGATGCGTGTTTGAGTAGTGGTCACCACGTCGCGCATCATGTCGTAAAAGTCGTCGCTGCCCAGGGTGTAATCGCCGGCCCAGTCGCCCCGCACTCGCACCGTGTCGCGGGTGGGCACTAAGCGGTCCAGAGCCCGAAGGTCACGGCGTGTGAAGGCACGCGTTAGATCGTTCACCGCGTTGTTCAGCCCCGAATATTGGTCGTTCCGGTCATATCGGCTTCGCGAATCATATCGGTAGTCTTGGAAGTCATTGAACTCCAGCCAGAACGAACCAAACTTGATCCGAGTCTGCGAAATGTAGCCCGGCACATGGGTGTAGCCATAGAATGGCGAAACCACATGCTGGTTCGGGTTCCAAGCAAAGGCGTAGTGCGGATAGCAGAACCGGTTGTCGGTCCAGTTATCCCACGAATTGTAGTATCCGTTGCGGAAGCTCGAGCGGTCGTAGTTGCTCCAACCACGTCGAATCTCTTCTTCGGTGCGGGCTTGTCGGGCCAGTTCACCACCGCGAGCGGCGTCGTGGAAGCTCTGCACCCTAATCGGCTGATTGCTGTTCGATCCGGATCGGCTCTGGCGCGAATTGCTCAGATTGTTGTTTCCGCTATAGCGCGGGGTGCCTGTGCGTCCACGGCTCTCAACGCGCACTGGGGCGTCGTTTGTGCGTGACTCGCTGCTGATTCGGTCATTGCGGTTGTCATTGGAACCACGATTCTCACCCTTGGAACCACCATTGCCGTTGCCGCGTCCACCGCCGTTGCCATTGGTGTTGCCGCTACCACCCGAACCGACAGTTGTGCCGCCGCCGCCCGAACCACGGTTTTCACCGAGGAGGTCATCGCTGAAGGCAGTTGCCGTCGATGCGACGAGGAGGGCAGTCAGAACGAGTTGATTCAGCTTCATTGTTGTAATCACCTTTTGTTGTATGGATAGGACGCCTACCCTCACTTTACGTTACTTTTTCCTAGGACCATCACATTTGTGCAGTAGTTTCATCTAGTTGAGTGGCTCGGTTCGACCAAAATAGGAAGGTGAGCAAACCTCGTATCGGCATTCTTCCTGGGGACGGCATCGGCCCCGAAATCATGGACGCAACCCTCTCGATCCTCTCAGCGGTCGGGTTTTCTGCCGAATACGAATACCTGGACGCCGGGCTTTCGGCGGTGGAGAAGGGCCTCGATTCCATGCCCCAGGCCACCATCAACCGCATCCGCGAACTGGGCATCGCGCTCAAGGGCCCCACGACGACACCCGTCGGCACGGGCCACCGCTCGGCCAACGTTGCGCTCCGCAAATCTTTGGACCTCTTTGCCAACGTCCGGCCGGCACGCAAGCTGCCAGGCGTGAACGTCGCTGTCGGCGCGGACAAGAACGTGGACATCATCATCGTCCGCGAGAACACCGAGGACCTGTATGCGGGTATCGAGTTCATGCCGCACCCAGACGTCGCGCAGAGCGTGAAGGTCATCACCCGCCAAGGCAGCGAGCGACTCATCCGCTACGGCCTCGATATGGCTGTGAAACAGGGCCGCAAGCGCGCCACCGCTGTGCACAAAGCCAATATCATGAAGCTCAGCGACGGCCTTTTCTTGGAGGTTTTCTACAACGTCGCCAAGGACTTCCCGAGCCTGATTTGCGACGACATCATCGTGGACAACTGCTGTATGCAGCTGGTGACCAAGACCGACAAGTTTG
>JALHPH010000181.1:3390-4359 GCA_022842565.1 Fimbriimonadaceae bacterium | reverse complement strand
AAGGCTGGAAGCGCAACCGAGTAGAGGATGGATTCGCCCCATCTCCTCAAGGCGACCCCGCAACCGTGGTTGCCTGGAAGAACAACGCTCTGACTCTTCTGGAAGCCGGCCAAGGCGCAAACGACTACTTCGTGGCACCTGATCGCTATGTGGTCAACGGCGGAAAGTTCAACGGTATCGCGAGCGGCGTCTTCACTTTCGACTACTCGCGCCAATGGCCCGAGACGGTTACGGTTGCCAACCGCAATGGCGTCGTGTTCCGAATCTACAGCGGCACCACCTACGCTCAGTTCGATACCCCGATCGCTTCCTTGCCGGTCGACTTCTTCGATCTCAGCGGAATCACCCACACCATCACCACGCCCGAGTTCAACAGCGGTAGCTGGACCGTTTCCCCTGCCAACACTCCGCTGGCCAAGATCCTTGGCAACGTCACCGCCATCCTGGTGGACGGCGAAGTGGTAAGCGGCCGAGAAATCAACTCGATTGATAACTTCTCGTTCACTTACACGCTCCGCAAGAAGATGACTGGTAGCCTGATCTTCAACAACCGCATGGCAAACCTGCCCACCGGCGCTCTGGTAGAGTTCCTGGACAGCAACGGCGTGGTCGTCGAGACCAACTGGGCCACCATTAGCGGCAGCTCCTATGAGGCTTACCTCCCGCTGACCAACGGCGTCTACTCCGCGCGCTTCGTGCCCGGAGTCCCATTCCTCGCTCGAAAGGTCGATGGCGTGGTGGTTGCAGGCAATGACGTGACAGGCATCAGTCCCTCGTTCATCAACGGCGACATCTCGGGCAACAACGAAGTCGGTCCTGAGGACTTCAGCGCTCTCTCGACTGCCTTCGGCTCATTCCTGGGCGACGCCAACTACAGCGCCGCTGCTGACCTGAACGCAGACGATGAAGTGGGCCCGGCCGACTTCTCCATCCTCGCTGGTTCGTTTGGCGAATTCGGCGACTAATCAC